>DATIOS010000134.1:0-24835 GCA_035472915.1 Thermoanaerobaculia bacterium | reverse complement strand
GCGTAATCCTTCACGTCGCCGTTCTGCGCTCCTACGGCTGGTTTCGTGACGAATTCTATTACGTGGTCTGCGGCAGGCACCTGGACTTCGGCTACGTCGACCATCCGCCGCTCGTGGCGCTGGTCGCCCGGCTGGTGACGTCGATCTTCGGCGATTCCCTGGCGGCGCTGCGCATGGTCGCGGTCCTCGCCGGTGCGGCCGTGATCTGGCTGGCCGGCCGCATTGCCCGCGAGATCGGCGGCGGCACGTTCGCACAGGGTGTGGCGGCGCTCTGCGTCCTGATCGCTCCGACCTATCTCTTCAACTTCCATGAATTCTCCCTCAACTGCCTGGACGTCCTGTTCTGGACCCTCGGCGCCTTCGTCGTGGTCAGAATCTTGAAGACCGGAAACCCGAGACTCTGGCTCGTCTTCGGGCTGCTGATGGGTCTGGGGCTCGAGAACAAATACAGCGTGCTGTTTTTCGGCTTCGGCGTCTTCGCCGCTCTGCTTCTGACCCCCGAGCGGCGATGGCTCCGCACGCCCTGGCCCTGGCTTGGCGGGGGCATCGCCCTCCTTCTCTGGACCCCCAACCTGATCTGGGAGGTCGTTCACGGCGGACCGACCCTCGAGTTCATGCGCAACGCCACGGCCCACAAGAACGTGGCCCTGTCACCCATGCAGTTTTTCCAGGAGCAGATCCTTCAAATGCACCCGGTGACCTTCCCGCTCTGGTTGGCGGGTCTCGCCTGGTGCGTCTTCGCGCGGGCGGGCAGGCCCTGGCGCGCCCTGGGCTGGATCTATCTGGTGGCGTTTGCCGTGCTGGCGACGCAGAATTCGAAAGCCTATTACCTGGCTCCCGCCTACCCCATGCTCTTCGCGGCCGGCGGCACGGCTCTCGATGCGGGGATACGGCGCCCGGGATGGAGATGGCTGCGGCCCGTCGTCGTGGTACTGCTCGTCGCCAGCGGAATCGCGACGGCACCGTTGACGTTGCCGGTGTTGCCGGTCGACACGCTCATTCGCTACCTGGCGGCTATGAACATGAAGCCCAGCAGCGGCGAGAAGAAGGTGATCGGCGACCTGCCGCAGTACTACGCCGACATGTTCGGCTGGCCCGAGCTGGTGGCAGAGTTGGCGCGAGTGTACCGGTCGCTGCCGCCGGAGGAGCAGGCGCGCGCGGTGGTGGTGGGCCAGAACTATGGGGAAGCCGGAGCCGTGGACGTCCTCGGCCTGCCGCTGGGATTGCCGCCAGCCGCCAGCACGCACAACAACTATTTCCTATGGGGGCCGCCGCCCCCAAGCCGCGATATCGCGATCGTCATCGGCGCAGAAGAAGAAGGCCGGCGGCTCTGCAATGACTTCCGGCCAGCCGGGAAGTTCCACTGCGAGCACTGCATGCCCTACGAGAACGATCAGACGATCTCCATCTGCCGTGGCTCCAGAGTGCCCTTCGCCGACCTCTGGCCCCGGCTCAAGCACTTCGATTAGGAGGAGGAATTTTTGTCCGCCAATTCCCTCCGTCCCCGACTCCGTATCCTCCACCATGAGGCGATCGCCCTGGGACCCGGCAAGGCCGATCTCCTGGAAGCCATCGACCGCGCCGGCACCCTGGCCGAGGCCGCGAAGCTCCTCGACATGTCCTACATGCGAGCCTGGAAGCTTCTGCAGACGATGAACGCCTGCTTCCGCGAGCCCCTCGTCGCCACCGCCCGGGGCGGCTCCGTGCACGGCGGCGCCGTCCTCACGGAGTCCGGGCGCACCGCGCTCGCCCTCTACCGGCGCATGGAGGAGGAGAGCCGGAAGGCGATGGAGCCTGCCTGGGAGGAGATGCAGAAGCTCCTCGTGGAGTGATTCCGTTATCCTTGACGAAATATAACGGCGCTGCTAGCCTCTCTCCCGAACCTATCCAAGAGGGGGGAGAGAAGAGATGCGCTACGCCATCCACACCGTGCTCGCTCTGGCGATCGGACTGCCTGCGCTCGCCGGAGCCCAGACCCTGGGCGAGGTCAAGCCGGCGGGCAAGGAGCCGTCGCTGACGATCGGCGGCTTCATCCAGACGCAATTCGACGACGGCGACAAGGGCGACAGCCGTTTCGCCAACGACAACGGCCGCTTCTATCTGCGCCGGGCCCGCCTCAACGCCTCCGGCCGTTTCCTGGAGGAGTTCGACTTCAAGCTGGAGCTCGACCTGTCCAACAGCCTCTCGAACACCTCCGCGATGCGGGCGCAGATGACAGACGGCTACATCACCTGGAACCGCTATCCCGCGGCCAACATCCGCGCGGGGCAGTTCAAGACGCCCTACGGCTTCGAGCAGCTCTACAGCGACACGAGGCTGATCGCCATCGAGCGCACCCTGGTCAACGACCGGCTGACCGAGAGCCGCCAGGTGGGCGCCCAGGTGGGCGGCGACTTTTTCGAAAAGCGGGTGAGCTACGCGGTAGGCACCTTCAACGGCAACGGCGTCAACAACAACTTCAACGACAACAATGGCTTCCTGAAGGTCGGCCGGATCTCCGCCATCCCCTGGCAGGGGACGGTCGCGGGCGCCAATGCCAACTGGTCGGTGGCCGGCAACGGCTACTCCTCCAAGGACACGGGTCTCGCACTTTCCGACCTGGGGCTCGACTCCACGCCGACGACGGCGGACAAGGACGGCCTCTTCACGGGCAAGCGCAACGCCTACGGAGTGGACAGCCAGTTCGTCTCCGGCCCCTTCGAGCTGTGGGGCGAGTACCTGAACGTCCGCTTCGAGCCGGACTCGAAGGTCCCCAAGCCCCGCTTCACAGCCGACGGCTGGTACGGCCAGGCCTCGTACTTCGTGGTGCCGAAACGCCTCCAGATCTTCGCCAAGTACGAGACCTTCGATCCCAATGACCAGAAGGACGCCGACGACACCAAGACGACCACCCTCGGCATCAACTACTACTTCAAGGGGCATGACCTCAAGCTGATGGTGGACTATCTGCGCACCGACGCGCCCACGCCTCTCGACACGCAGAACAAGGTCATCGCCCGTCTCCAGGTGATGTTCTAGGAGGAGCCATGAGAAGAATCCAGACGATCCTCACCATCCTCGCCCTGTTCTTCGGGACGGCCGCCGCCGTGCCGGCCGCCGCCGCGGAGGTCACCGTTTTCGCCGCCGCCAGCCTGACGGACGCCCTGAAGGAGATCGCCACGACTTACGAGGGCTCCGCGGGCGACAAGCTAGTGTTCAACTTCGGCGCGTCGAGTCTCCTGGCCCGCCAGATCCAGGAAGGAGCGCCGGCGGATCTGTTTTTCTCCGCCGATGAGGCCAAGATGGACGGCCTGGAAAAGCGCGGCCTGGTCGCGAAGGGAACCCGCCACAGCCTGCTGTCGAACACGCTGGTCGTCGTGGTGCCGGTCGATTCAAGCCTGACGATCGCCTCTCCGGCCGACCTCGCCACTTCGAAAGTGCGGGTCCTCGCGCTGGCGGAGCCGCAGAGCGTGCCCGCCGGCATCTACGCCAAAGAATGGCTCAAGTCGCAGAAGCTGTGGAGTCGGGTGATCGACAAGGTGGTTCCCACGGAAAACGTCCGCGCGGCCCTTGCCGGCGTCGAGTCGGGCAATGCCGACGCTGGGATCGTCTACAAGACCGACGCGGGAATCTCGAAAAAGGTGAAGATCGCCTATGAGGTCCCGGCGGCAAGCGGTCCGAAAATCTCGTATCCTCTGGCAGTGATCGCAGACTCGAAGCATCAGGAGGCCGCGCGCAAGCTCCTGGCTTACCTGGAATCGCCGGCCGCGCTCGACGTCTTCCGGCGCTACGGGTTCCTTATTTCCACTGCGGAGACGGGCACACCCTGAGCATGGCGGCCGGAGAGGGCGGGATCGTTGCCTTCACCATTGCCGTGGCGGCGCTGGCCGTCCTGCTCATCCTGCCGCCGGGCATCGCACTCGCCTGGCTGCTGGCACGCCGCCGCTTCCCGGGCAAGGCGGTGGTGGAGACGCTCGTCGCCCTCCCCCTGGTGATGCCACCGGTCGCAACCGGCCTCATCCTCTTGAAGCTCCTTGGACGCCGGGGCGTCATCGGGAGGTTCCTGCAAGAACGGCTCGACCTGGACATCATCTTCACCTGGAGGGCGGTGGTCGTCGCCATGGCCGTGATGTCGTTCCCACTGTTGGTGCGCACGGCGCGGGTGGCGTTTGAAAAGGTCGATCCGCTCTTGGAGAAGAGCGCGCGGACGCTGGGAGCCGGCCGGCTGCGGGTGTTTTTTCGCATCACCCTGCCGCTGGCGAGCGGCGGCGTGGCAGGCGGCACCCTCCTCGCCTTCGCCCGCGCCCTCGGAGAGTTCGGCGCCACCATCCTGGTAGCCGGCAACATCCCCGGCCGCACGACCACCCTCTCCCTCGCTATCTACAACCTCGTGCAGCTCGGCAAGGACGACGAGGCCTACCGCCTCCTCGCCTGGTCCGTGGCGATCGCCTTCGTCGCCGTCTGGTGCGGCGAAGCCTTTCTGCGTCGAAAGTTGGACGGGGATAGGCACTAAAAGGCCGAGCCGGGACGAGGACCCGAAGGGTCCTGTCCGGCTATCAAAAACTGGATAAGGAGTTTGGTGTTGAGGCACCGGGCGGGGGCAGGCCCCGCCCGGTATTGAAGTACTTCCTAGGCCTGCCGCCGCCGGAGGGCGAGCAGCGCGCCGCCCAGCAGGAGGAGCGCCAGCAGGGTCAGGCCGACCGTGGACAGCGCCGGGACCTGCGCGATGGAGGCGACCACGAAACACGTTGAGTCGGTGGCACCGGCCGCACTCGGGTCGTCGGTGAGGATCGACGACTCGTTGGTGCCGTTGCCGTCAGCGTCGAAGAAGATGGTGCCCTGGTTGCAGAGGGTGGTGCCGGCGGTGCCGTTGTTGATGGCCGCCGTGAAGGTGATGGTCACGGAGCCGCCAGCGGCGATTGTGCCGTTCCAGTGCACGGTCTTGTTGGGGACGTCCGCCACGGCGGTACCGCTGGTGGCGGATGCGCTTACCAGGGTCAGGCCGGCAGGCAGGACGTCGGTGAACTCGTCACCCGGGTTGTCGAGCTGCGTGTTGCCGCTCGGGTTGGAGATGGTCACCGTGTAGGTCACCGTGCCACCCTCGGAGAAGGTGCCGGCGACGGTCTTGGTGTGGGTGCCGACCGAGGAGGGCGAAACGACCACGAAAGAGGTCGGGTCGCTGGCGCCGCCGGCACTCGGGTCATCGGTCAAGCTGGCGGTCTCGCTGATGCCATTGCCATCGTTGTCATGGTTCACCGTGCCCTGGTTGGTGACCGTCTGCAGCGCGGTGCCGGCGTTGATCGTGGCGGTGATGGTGATCGTCACCGATCCACCGGCGGGAATCGAGCCGTCCCAGTTGACGGTGTTGCCCGAATTCGAGAACGTGCCCGGGCTGGCGCCGTCCGTGGCGCTGACCAGCGTGAGCTGCGAGGGCAGCACGTCGACGAACTCGTGGCCCGGGTTGTCCTGCTGGTCGAAGGGACCGGTGTTCGAGATCGTCACGGTGTAGGTGACGGTGCCACCCTCGATGAAGCTGCCGGCGACCGTCTTGCTGATCGTGCTGATCGTCGACGGCGAAAGCACGGTCACGGTGTCGCTGTCCGTGTTGTCGGGGAGGTTTGGATCGAACGCCTTGCCTGGCAAGCGGAGAGACTTGGTGGAGGCAGTCGTAGCGGTGTTGGTCAGAACCCCCGCCATGTTCGGCGCAGTGATCGAGTACTGGAGCGTCTGGGTGACTCCGGGGCCGAGGCTGGAGACCTTCCAGTTGCCCGTGGGGCCCGTGGTGAAGACACCGTCCGTTTGAGTCGCTCCACCCGCCGTGGCGGCTACCGGGGTGAAGCTCTCGTTGGTGGCCAACGCATAGGCCGGGTCGCCGCCGTTGTTGGTCACGGTGACCGTCCAGTTGACGGTGCCCCCCGGATTCACGGTCGCCGCGCTGGTGCGCGTGACGGTGGTCGTGAGGTCGGCCGTGCGCGGCGCCTGCTGGCAGGTTTCGGCCTGGTTGTTGGCCGGGTTCGGATCGAGCGGAGTGCCGCCAGTGATTTGCGCCAGGTTGCAGGCCGGGTCGCTGAAGTCGAAGCTGACGACGATGTGCAGGATGGCGCTGGCGCCGTTGGCGAGCGCTCCCACCGTCCAGATGCCGCTGCCCGAGTTATAGGCGCCGGCGCCGTCATCGGACACATAGGTCGTGCCCGACGGCGGGAAATCGTTGACCTCGACGCCAGTGGCGTTGTTCGGCCCGTTGTTGGTGACGGTGATCGTGTAGGGGACGTTCTGGCCGACGCTCGGGTTGACGGGAGAGGCCGACTTGGTGATCGCGAGGTCGGCTCTCTGCGCGGTGTCGAGCAGCACGACCTCGGCGCGGGTACCCTCGGTGTTGTGGTGGTGCAGCAGCAGTGCGCCGAGAGAGCCGTTGGTGGCCATGTTGGCGGTATTCACCGTGACCGGAATGGAGGCCCCGTTGAGATCCTGGAGGAGGTGGGCGCCGCCGAAGTCGAGGCCCGGCGCGGCCCAGTTGAAGAAGAAGGGACCGCTGACGCTGTCGAAGAAAGTGCCCGCGGGGGGAGAGCAGTGGTCGTTGGCGCCGGTGCTGCGGGCGCAGGCGCTGCCGCCGGGGCAGGTGACGACCTTCCAGCGGAAGGTCGTGTCGCCGCCGGCAAAGCCGAGGACGGTCGGCGTCATCGGCAGGAAGATGACGTTGTTGAGGAGGTGTGCCGAGTCAAAGGCGCTCGGGAACTGCCGGTTCGGCGGGATCGGCGGCAGGGTGAGAGAGGTCGCGCCGGTCGACAGGTTGCGGAAGCCGACGATGTAGGAGTCCTGCGGCGAGGTCGAGCCTCCCAGCGTGCCGCCGTTGGAGTTGAAGATCAGGAAGTCGTAGACGCCGTCCTCGTTGTTGTCGATGCAGACGTTGAACGATACCTCGTTGAGAGAGGACCAGTCGCCGAATGTGGAGATGCCGAACATCAGCAGACCGAGCCCGGGATTCCACGAGACGCCGGCGTACTGGATGTCGGCGTAGGGTGGCGCGTTGAGGGGATTGGCGGGAGACACCGCCTGCAGCTCGAACGGGCTCACCAGCGAGACTTCATCGGTTGGGAAGGTGCCGGTGCAGGTGGCGCCGAGCGTACCGGTGCAGACGCTGGTCCCGCTCAGCGGAATGCTGGTCGAGGCGGCGGTGATGGTGTCGGCGGCGGTCATCGCCGATGCCGGCCGGCTGCCCATGTAAACCGGCACCCGCAGCTTGAGGTTGCCGGCCTGCTTGAAGGTGAGGAAGGCCGATTCCTCGGTGAGCCAGGCGCGGCTGACCGGGCCCGTCGCCGTGCCCACGGCACCCGCCGGCAGTTGCGTTTGCGTCATCAAAGGATCGGCCGTGTGGGTCATCAAGGCGGCGTTGGCGTCCATCTTCACGTGGAGCTCGACCGTGTCCCCGGGCGGCACCGTGACGCTGGGGCCGTCCGGAAGCGAGAACACGACGCCCGGTGCGTCGAGCACGGAGTCGAAGGCGAGGTCGTAGGTCTGGCTCGTCGTCCCATGGTTGACGACCCGGAGCGTGTGGACCTCTGTCTTGACCCCCAAAACCTCGCTGTCGAAGGAGACGTTGACCACGCCGGCGAGATCGGTGTCCATGGCGATCACCGAAGCCGTCGCCGAGGCCGCCGGTACCACCCGCCCGGCACCGATGCGGCTGGGGTTGTGCCGCGGCCCGGTGTCGTCGTGGTTGTCGTAGACGTCCTCGGTGGCATAGTTCATCGCCAGCGCCTTGAGCTCCTCCACCGTCCACAGGGGGTGGAGTTGCCGCAGCAGCGCCATGATGCCGGCCATGTGCGGTGACGCCATCGAGGTGCCCGAGATGTTGAGGACCTGGCTGCCGGTGAGGAAGCCGCTGGCGGCGGGAGTAAGGCACCCCTGGGCGGCGGCGGTGCAGGTGATGCCCGTCTGCGCGGAGTTGATGAACAGGCCCGGCGCCGCGATGTCGGGCTTGAGGCGCACCGGCGAGGAGGCCCGCCGCGGCCCGCGCGAGGAGAAGGAGGCGAGGACGTCCGCCGCCGACCAGATCGTGACGTTGAGTGTCGCGACGTTGGCCTTGAGGGTGGTGCCGTCCGCCTGCTGGACCATGACCGTGGGGATGGTGATCGTCTCGTCGAATCCCGCCATGTTGCCGAAGGCCGAAGCGCTGTTGGCGATGATCACCCCCACCGCACCCGCGTTCTGGGCGTTCTTCGCCTTGACCGCGAAGCCGCAGGTGCCGCGGTCGATGATGGCGATCTTGCCGGCGACGGCGGCGGCGTTGGTGAGCGGCGAGCAGCCGTCGGTGGTCAAGGGCCCGGCGCCGTCGGCCGGATCGAGCGCGATCACCACGTTGCCCGTCAAACCTCCTGCCGGCGGCTGCGGCCCGTCCGCGAAGGCCGTGGCCGTTCCGGTCTGGTAGTTGCCGACGATCCCGGCCGGCGCATTGACGCGCAGCGTGCCGAAGGCCCCGAAGGAGATGCCGCTGTCCGTTGAGGCGGCCGTGCTGATCGTGCGGGTGCTGGCGCCCGGCGCGCCGGTGACGAAGAAGGTGTCGCCGGCGTTGCCGGCCGAGGCGACCACGATGACGCCGGCGGCGGCGGCGTTGTCCGAGGCGATCGACGAGGAGTTGAACCGGCTGCCGTAGTTGGAGCCCAGCGACATGTTGATGACGTCGAGGTGATCCGAGAGGTCGTTGTCGCCGTTGGGGTCCATCGCCCATTCGATCGCATCGGTGGTGAAGGCGGTGCTGCCGCCGCAGCCGAACACGCGCAGCGCGTAGAGCAGCGCCTTGGGCGCGGCGCCCGGTCCGATGCGGAGAGTCTTGATGGTGGGCACGGCGGCCGGAGTGTAGGGACCGGCGTAGGCGACGCCGGCAGAGGTGACGCCGAAGCCGGCCGCGGTGCCCGCGACGTGGCTGCCGTGGCCGAGGCAGTCCATCGGGTTGTTGTCCGGCGTCGGCACCGGGACGGTGCTGCCGTTGTAGGCGTCGCCGACGAAGTCGGTACCCTCCACGATCTTCAAGGTCGGGAACCCACCTCCCGCCCTGGTGGTGAAGTTCGTGGTGGTTCCCTTGTCGGCGGTATAGGTGGCCGCCAAGCCGTTGCCGCCGAAGTCGGCGTGCAGGTAGTCGATGCCGGTGTCGATGATGCCGATGCGAATACCGGTGCCGTCGGCGTTGAGCCCGAGGCCCAGGCTGCTGATCGCGTCCCACACCTGCGGCGTCCCCAGGAAGGGCACGCTCGTCGAGTTGGTGGGGACGTCCATCTCGATCGGATGCACGCTGCGCACCCCGGGCAGCGCCCGGAGGGACGCGATCTGATCGCTCGAGACCAGGATCGCGATGCCATTGAAGACCTTTTGAACCCGGTAGAGCTCGATCGCTCCCGGCGCCGCGGCGGACACCCGCGCGGCGACGGCGGCCTGCTCGTCGAGGACGCGCGCAACCTGGAGCTTGCCGGCTGCGGCCGCCTCTTGTACGGCGGCACGGTGGTCGCTCGCCGACACGGCCTTCCCCTGCGCCCGCTTGTCGAGCACGTTGGCGTAGACGCGGGCCGCCGGCGCCTCGAACATCTCGACCATCACGGCGATCTGGCCACCCTCGGATTGCGGCGCGTCCGGCACCTCGAAGGGCTGGTATTGCTGCGCGACGGCGGCTCGGGACCCGATCCCGGCGATGGACAGCATGGATACCAAAACCGCCGGCGCAATCAACCGGCCGCGGAACGCAACTCTCGGCATGGACATAGGGGAAACCCTCCTGAGAAGTGGAGTTTCGAGCCTCCGGTGCAGAGCGGACAGATCATCCGTCACCAGAACGACCCACCTGCAGGATCATTTGTACAGTCTTCCGAGCGGTATCCTACTCCAAAAAGCCGGGCCGTCAAGCTGAAATTTCACAAAGAATTTACACTTTAGGGGTAGCTACAGCCAACCTTTCTGGCGGGCGATGCGGGCGGCGTCGACGCGGTTCTCGGCGCCGAGCTTGCTGATGGCCTCGGAGAGGTAGTTGCGCACCGTGCCCTCGGAGAGGTGGAGCTCGGCGGCGATACGGGCGCTGGGGTGCCCGTCGGCGGCCAGGCGAAGCACCTGGCGCTCGCGGTCGGTCAGCGGATCGGCCTCGTCGTCCCAGGCGGCGGCGGCCAGATCCGGGTCGATGGACCGCAGGCCGGCGTGGACGCGGCGGACGGCCTCGGCCAGCCGCTCGGAGGGCGCGTCCTTCAGCAGGTAGCCGGCGGCTCCGGCGTCCAGGGCGCGGCGCAGGTAGCCGCTGCGGCCGAAGGTGGTGAGGATGATCACCCGCGCCGGGCTCCCCCGCCGCTTCAGCTCGGCGGCAAGCTCGAGGCCCGTGAGGTTCGGCATCTCGATGTCGGTGAGCACGACGTCCGGCCGCACCGTCTCCAGAATCGACAGGGCCTCGCGGCCGTCGTGGGCGCGGCCCACCACCTCGATGTCAGGCTCCAGGTCCAGGAGGGCGGCGAGCGCACCCAGCACCATGGATTGGTCCTCGGCGACAAGGACTCGGATCACGCGAGCTTCTCCGCACTCAGAGGTACAAGGCCGCCAGTCTCCCTCTCCTCCCCCGCCGCCGGGCGCCGCGGCAGAACGATCAGGAGCGAGCTGCCGGTTTCAGCCCTCCGTTCCAGCCGGCCGCCGATCCCCT
This sequence comes from Thermoanaerobaculia bacterium, assembly GCA_035472915.1. Taxonomy (GTDB): domain Bacteria; phylum Acidobacteriota; class Thermoanaerobaculia; order Multivoradales; family UBA5704; genus DATARR01. Next base: position 14,187 of record DATIOS010000134.1, on the reverse strand, counting down.
CCACCCTCTCGCGCATGGAGGCGAGGCCGATGCCCTCCGGCGCCGAGCCGCCGCGGCCGTCGTCGCGCACCTCCAGGCGGGTCTCCATAGCCGTCTGCTCGAGAGTGATCCGGCAGGTCTCGGCTCCGGCGTGGCGAATGATGTTGGTCACCGCCTCGCGCAGGGCGAGGGCGAGCACCGTCTCCTGGGCGCTCTCCATCTCCACGGGCTCGGCAAAGTACTCGAGCTTCACTCCGGCGGCTTCCAGGGCGAGCCGAGCCTGGGCCAGCTCCGCCGGCAGGCCCTGGGAGCGGTAGCCGGCCACGGCCGTTCGCACCTCCCGCAGCGCTTCGCGGGATATGCGCTCCACCTCGCGGATCTCGCGGCCGGCCCGCTCCGGGTCGCGCTCGAGGAGCTTGCCCGCCAGCTCGGCCTTTAGGGTGATGAGCGACAGCGTGTGGCCCAGGAGGTCGTGGAGGTCGCGGGCGATGCGCTCGCGCTCCGCCGTCTTGGCGAGGTGCTCGACCTCCTCCTGGGCCCGACGCAGCTTGGCGTTGGCGCGTGAGGCCTCGGCCTGGTGGATGTTGGCGCCGCCGACGATGAGCGAGAACAGGACCGCTGGAAACCAGAAGTACGAGGGAAGGTGAAGGATCCAAGTCTCGAGACCCGCCACGGCCAGGACGGCGCAGAGTCCCCGTAGAGCGATCCGGGGAGGACCCGTGTAACCGATGAAGCTTGCGGCGTAGATGAAGTAGGCGCCCGCTCCCGGGTTGACCGGCGCGAAGGCCATGCCCAACAGCAGAATCCCGCCGATACACCACCAGATCCGCCGGTCACGGAGCCAGTGCGCCGTGAAGTAGAGGACCAGGAAAACGGCCACCCCGGCCAGAGTCAGCCCCCACTGGAGAGCGGAGGCCCTACCCAGGGCGGGGTACATGATTATGAACCCGAGGTAGATCAGCCAGACGTAGGGGGTCCAGCCCTCCTCGGAGTTCTTGGGTAGCAGGCGCAGGCGCATGGGTCTTCCCTCAATCCTACCCGAACGTCTTCCCCTCGTCCCGACGCCAGCCGATCCAGGCGAGCCCCAGCGAGAGGAGCGTGAAGACGGCCAGCACGATCACTCCCTGCCCCGCCGACTCGCGATGATCGTCCATACCGATCGTCTTCAGCGCGAGCTGGGCGAAATGGTACGAGGGAAGGAAGGGGGCGATCTTCCTCACCACGCCCGGCATCATCTGAATGGGAATCCACATGCCGGAGCCGAAGGCGGCGGGCAGCGAGATGAGATTGATGATCGCCGGCGCCGAGTTCGGGCCCGCCCAGTAGCCGATGGCGAGGCCAAAGGCGGCGAAGGGAATGGCGCCGGCGATCTGCACGCCCGCCAGGGACAGCCAGGTCGAGAGAGGCAGCCGCACGCCGCCGGCCACGGCGCCCAGGGTGAACAGCGCGCTCACCATGATCGTGCCGAACAGCATGCACATCACGAGCTTGCCCAGGTAGGGGGCGAGGGACGGCATCGGCGTCGCCCGTTTGAACAACAGCCAAGCCTGGCCGCGCTCCACCGCCAGGCCGACGCCGAGGCCGAAGAGGGCCGCGTTCATCACCCCGAAGGCGCCGTAGGTGGCAATCAGATAGGTGGGGAAACTGTAAGTGCTGGCAGGCCCCTGCCTGAGGGCCACGCCGAAGAGCATGTAGAAGACCAGCGGGAAGGCCAGCGTCGGAATCACGTAAGCCGGCATCCGCAACAGCTTGAGGAACTCGTATCTGGATTCGAGAGCAAGGATCCGGGCAACGTTGCGCCGACCGGCCGGGATCGCCGCTGTCATCGTCGTCGTGGTGCTCATGCCGCCACCTCCTCTTTCGTATCCGCCCCGGTGAGGGCGAGAAATGCTTCTTCCAGGTCGGCTCCCTCGACCTCGAGGCCGGAGAGACTCGGGTCGCGCAACAGCAGCTCGCGCACGGCGCGGTCCGCGTCATTGGTGAACAACTCCGTCAGCTCGCCTTCCCGCCGCGCGGCGCGCACGCCGGGCAAGGCGGACGCCTCCGCGAGCGTCAGCGCCGTGTGGCAGCGAATCTTCCGCCCCGCTACACGGGACTTGATCTCCGCCGGAGTTCCCTCGGCCACGATGCGGCCGCGGCTAATGAGCACGATGCGGTCCGCCAGGGCGTCCGCCTCCTCCAGGTAGTGCGTGGTGAGGAGAACGGACCTGCCTTCGGCGGCCTTGTTCTCGATCACCGACCAGAAGGCGCGCCGGGCCTCGACGTCGAGACCGACCGTGGGCTCGTCGAGAAAGAGAAGATCGGGATCGCCGCACAGGGCGAGGGCGAAGAGCACCCGCTGGCGCTGGCCGCCGGAAAGCTTGCCGAACAGGCGGTTTTCAAGGCCCAGAAGCCCGGCCGCCGCCATCACCGCCGCGGCGGGGAGGGGATTGGGGTAGTAGCTGGAGATGAGATTGACGTGCTCGCTCACCTTGAGGGTCTCCGGCACCTTGGAGACCTGAAGCATGGCGCTAACCCGCACGCGGGCCGCCGTGCTGCGCGGGTCCTGACCGAACAGCCGCACCTCGCCGCCGCTCGGCCGGATAAGGCCCAAAAGAAGCTGCACCGCCGTCGTCTTGCCAGCGCCGTTGGGTCCCAGCAGCGCCACCACCTCTCCAGGCTGGACCGCGAAATCGATCCCCGCCAGGGCGGTGACAGCCCCGTACTTCTTGACCGCACCGCGCATCTCCGCGAGCGGCCGGTCGTCGTCGATCTGTCTTTGATTGGTCATGGGCATCCTCCGTTCGAATCTTCCAAAGGCATTCTGGGAGATTCGCCCGGCGGACCCCAGGGAGAGATGTCAGGACTTTGAGATGACAGTTGTCAGCTCTGCAACCAGGAGATCCTCGGTGAGTCGCCGCGCTGACTGAAGGACCGTTCCCGCGGGATCGACGATACTGGATGATCCATAGGAAATCAGGTCCGCATTGCGGCCTGCGACATCGGCGCGGATGACCCACAGGCTGTTTTCTTTTGCCCTGGCGATGTCGCACTTCCTGGCGTCTTCGACGACATCCGCTCTCTCCGGCGGGAGACCGTTGTTCGTGGGCACGAACAGCGCCGCGGCTCCCTGGGAGGCCATGATTCTTACTGGCTCGGGAAAGTTGGAGTCGTAGCAGATGACGATTCCGAAGGTCAGCCCGCCAACCGTGAAGACCGGGATTCGGTCGCCAGCTCGATAGATCGACTTCCTGATCGCCGGATGCAGCTTGCGATACAGGCCGGCGACGGCTCCCTGGTGAAAGACCGCCGCCGAGTTGTAGAGCTGACCCGCGGAAATCTCAGTAAACCCCAGGATCGTCGTAACGGTATCGCTGGCAAGGGGAGCTAGCGTGGCGCTGAGCTGGCCGCTTTCCACGTCCAGCGCAAACTCGGCCGGACGTGCGGCATAGTCTGCAAGACCTCCAAGCACGGCCTCCGGACAACAGAGGATTTCCACTCCCTCCGCTTCACACCATTCAACGCGTTTGCGGATGAGCTTGACGGCCTCCATGGAGCCGCTTGGAAGGAGTGGAGCTTGGTAGGCGGCAACCTTCAACTCTCGCCCAACTCTCCTCCCACCCAAGTGCTCACCTCAGTCGCGAAGCGCTCCAAGTCGGCGAGGCCGGTTCTGGCGGCAGCGTAGATCTGCATGGCATCCACGCCAGCGTAGCCATGGGCGACGACGTTGCGTAACCCAACGGCATTCCGTAGAGCACTGACGGTCTTCCGCGAGATCACCCCACGCTCTGCAAGTCGCTCGAAGGCCTCGCGAGAGGTGGCGGCGGGCTCCCAGCTTTCATCGGCAATCAGGTGAGTGGCGAGGTCGATGCAGGCCTGAACGCCCAGCAGGAGATTGAAAGAAACCAGCTCCAGGGCATCCTCGTCCGCGGCGATATCTTCGGGATCAGCTGGGCAGACCGCTCGCGTTCGCGTGATCCTGCGGTAGATCTCTTTCAGCTTCTGGGCAACGACGTTTGCATCAACCATGTCTCCCCTCCGCAAGACGACGGAGGAAGGAGTCCCTCATCCTCTCCCAGCCGGGTCGGTCCGTCTCAGCCTGGAGGAGGGCACGAGTGCGCCACGACGCCGCGGCATAGCGCTTCCCTTCGTGGAGCACGATGCCGTCCCGAAGCACCGCGTTGAGCAGGGGATAGCCGGGGTCGTCGAGGCTCACGACATCGACTTCCACTCTCGCGGCATCGCTCAAGTCCGCCGCTAGCGTCAAGAGGTCGAGGTTGTCGCCCAGGACAGCCACGTCGGCATCGGATCCAGGGCGGGCTCGCCCTCGCGCACGGGATCCGAAGAGAATGGCGAGACGGATGTCCCTCCGTCCGCTCAATACTTTCTTCAGGGACTCGATGACCGGGTCTTCCGCGCTCACGGAAGAGAGTCTACGCCCTCGTGGCCCGGGAGGGGGAGCCCGAAGATCTTCGAGTCGCTCCACCAAGAAGTCTCTAGCTCCTCTTCCTGGCGGCCGGCCGCTCGTTCGTTCGGCGCAGCACTTGACAGAAGGTAGAACATCGAATAGTATTCATGCGCTCAACTGCTCCCCAGGCATTTCCACCAGGCTGAGAGAAGGACCTGAGAAGACGCTTCTCACGCGTGTACAACCGCCGGCTATGCCGGCTTTACGTGCAAGGAGGAAGCGCGCATGAACAAGCGGATGCTGTACCTTCTCTCTGCCCTCCTGATCCTCGTCTTTAGCGGGGGTCTCGCTGGAGCGGCACCCCTCAAACCGCAACCCCAGCCGAAGCCGAACCAACGGTCGCGGCCGGTCAAGTTGCTCACCGGAACCTTCGTGAATCCGGCGGGACGGGTCCATCGCATCGAAGTCGTGGACGGCGGCCACATCAACATCAAAAACTCGCAAGAGAATCTCTACTATCGTCTCTATGCAAAGAAGGGAGACGAAGGTACCGCGGAAGTTACGGTAAAACAGTACCTCGACGCCGAATACACCGTGGTCGTCAACGAGGAGAGGATGGACGTTCCTCTCGGCGGCGGCATCGCCAAACGCTTCTCGGTGGCGCCTTTCGGGCTCACCCTGGACGGTGAACGGCGGACTCGCGCCGAGTATCGCCCCGGCCTTCCGCCCACGCTCGACAAATCGGTTGGGGGTGCCTGCTGCATCGACTGCGGCGACGGTTGGATAATCTGCTGCGGTGTGGAGATCTTCGAGCCTGGCTGGATTGCCTGCTGTCAGATCGACACCTCGTGTGCAACGTGCACGGTCTGCGCCTGGTGGTTGGAAATCTAGGAGAAATTCTTGTAGGCCTTGCCCGCCAAGTCGCGGCCGAGGGGCGCGAGTCATCGCGCCTCTCGGCGCGTTTCCTGCGTTAGCCCACGTCAATTATTTTGCTTCGCCGACTCCAACGTAATTGCTCATAGCTCTGGTCCGCCAAGTAGAGCCCCGCCCGTCGTATTGCTTCCAGGATGTCTCCGAGGAGGTCGCGGTCAGCGCGGCTAGACATGAACGACGCTTTCCTCAATCTGGCGCGCCACTTCGGGCAGTCGGATTCTACGCAGACCTGCCAGAGTCAGGACGTCAACCCTTCTCCCTAGCAACGTCTCCAGGTACTCGACCATCTCCATGAACTTCAGACCAATGGGACGCTGGAACTCGACAATCAGATCGACATCGCTTGACTCTTGGCCGGTTTCTCTCGCGAAGGAGCCGAACAATCCGATCCGCTGGACTCCGAACTGGGCTATGAGTTGGGGGTAGCTCTCCCGCAGGCGGAGGAGGATGGCTTCCTTAGTGAGGCTGCCGGATGGAACTGGATCGGGTCTCATCGTAGCTCCGTGGATGGCTTCCCGAGTGTATAACCGGACTGCGCGGATTTATAGTTATCGGCGGCGGGCACCGAGACCGCCAAGCCAACCATGGACGACGGACGCCTCCTGACGCTGGCCGAGATCGAGAACGCGCGCGAGCGCATCCGGCGGCAGCTCCCTCCGACGCCGCTGCGGCGTTCCTTTGCCCTGCGTCCGCACGACGTCTGGCTGAAGCTCGAATGCTGGCAGCCCACCGGCTCCTTCAAGGTCCGCGGAGCGTTCCATCACCTTGTCTCGCTTGCCGAGTCCGAGCGCCGGCGAGGCGTGGTGGCAGCTTCCGCGGGCAACCATGCACTCGGCGTGGCCTGGGCAGCCCAGGCTCTGGGCGGCAATGTGCCCGCAGTCCTCTTCGTCCCCGAAACCGTGCCGCGGGCGAAGCTGGAGAAGCTGCGCACCTTCCCCGTCACCCTGCGCGTGACCGGCGCCACCTATGACGACGCCTACGACGCGTCCCTGGCCTACGCTGAAGCAGAAGGCGCACGCTACATCCACGCCTACGACGATCCGCTGACCGCGGCCGGACAGGGAACTGTCGGCCTTGAGATCCTCGATCAGCTCCCGGACGTCGGACAGATCGTCGTTCCCGTCGGGGGCGGCGGATTGATCGCGGCGACTGCCGTGGCGGTCAAGGCCAAGGCGCCCGGGGTTCGCATCGTCGCCGTGCAGCCAGAGGCGTCTCCGTCCCTGTCCGAGTCGATTGCGCGCGGCGAGGCACTGCACGTGTTCCCGGCGGCTCCCACACTTGCTGACGGCGTGGCCGGCGGCATCGGTGACCTCGTCTTTCGGCATCGGGCGCTGATCGACGAGGTCATCAACGTGCCCGAGAGCGCTATCGAAGAGACGATCGTGGCACTGCTCGCCGAAGACCAGGTCGTGGCCGAGGGCGCCGGCGCCGTTGCAGCCGCCGCATTGCGTTGCGGCCTGCTCACTCCCGACGGCCGTCCGGTCGCGGTGGTGGTGTCTGGCGGCAACATCGACGCCAAGCATCTCGCCCGCTTGCTGGCAGCCCACGGTTGAGAAATCCAAGGGCCCAAAGGACCCAACACAACAAGGACACGCGGGCCGCCCGGGCATCGTCCTGCTATTCCAACGCGGTCAGTACCTCCACCCGCATCTTCTTCAGGCGGGAATACCCGAACGTCAACTGGATTGCGCGGGCCGAGAAGAGGACCCAGACCCAGTGGAGGATTGCGGGGAAGGTGAGCAGGGCGTTGAGCAAGGAGAAGGCCATTAGGAGCACGGCCGAGGTGCGGCTCTTGGTGAGGTAAAGCATGAAGGCGATGAAGGCCAGGATGAGCGCGCTGATCAAAGGCGTCGCCTTCTGAAAGACAACCAAGCCGACGACCCCGGCCAGTGCGGAGAGCACCATGAAGACGACCCCGATCTGCCGTATCCCCTCTTCCGCGAGGTCCAAGTAGACGACCGGTCCGAAATGGCGCGCGAGAAAACCTTTCAACCCGCTGCTTCTCTCTTCTTCCTCAAAGCTCTCGAACATGCTGGGCCTCCTTCCAGACGAGTTGCTTTTGGAGGTGTCTTTGCAGCCGAAAAGATTTCAGGGCCTGATTTCGCAATCTTGGCCAGCTTTCCGCCTCACACAACTTGTGCCGTGTTATTGTGTGGAAGGAGGTGAAAGATGCCGACCAACCTGGCGCTCGACAACGAGCTTTTGGAGGAGGCCCTTCACTTGGGAGGCCACCGGACGAAGAAAGCGACTGTCAATGAGGCGTTGAAGGAGTACATCCAACGCCGTAAGCAGCTCAAGATCCTGGACCTCTTCGGTCAGATCGACTATGACCCTGCCTATGACTACAAGGAGCAGCGGCGGCGGGGATGAACGTGCTGGTCGACACCGGCGTCTGGTCGCTGGCGTTGCGCCGCCGGTACTACTCTCTGGAGCCCGCTGTGCTGGAGCTCCGGGAGCTCATCCGCGAGGGTCGAGCTCATCTCATTGGCTCCATCCGCCAAGAGGTGCTCTCGGGGATTCGAGAGAAAGCACAGTTCGACCGGCTGCGAGCCGACCTCCGTGAGTTCCCTGACCTGCCGGTTCAGACGGCCGATCATGAGCGCGCCGCCGAGTTCTTCAACGTGTGCCGCTCGCGTGGCGTCCAAGGCTCGAACACCGACTTCGTGATTTGCGCGATCGCCGGCCGGTACGGCATGGCGATTTTGGCCACAGACGGGGACTTTCCCCTGTTCGCTCCACATCTCCCGATCCAGCTTCACGTTCCGCGCCATTGAAGGACAAGACGGCCTGAAACCGCTCGCCCAAAGCCTGACTCGGCTTGGCGCTTTCAGGCGCTGAGAAGGCGTACATTCAGCTAGCCTGGCAAATAGTGGCTCTCAATGCAACTTGACTTGCGTTTGGTCACGCCGGCCCATGACTCCCTGGGCATGTCCGTTCTCTTCTTGGACGTTCCCGCTGGCGTCGCGTCTACGCCCCGCGCTTCATTGTGTCCGCCCAAGGCCTCAACGAATCGGGGGAAAGACGCTTTCCCCGTATTTGATGGCTGAATGAATCGGGGGAAAGGCGTTTTCCCCCGATTCGGCGCCTTTCCAGACGCAGGTTTTGAGTCTCCGGGTATGTCCAATGACTGCCAGAAGACGGGGAAAGAGACTTTCCCCCAATACATTGCCGCATTGGGCACGTCCATCGTGGCATTGAATACGGGGAAAGAGGCTTTCCCTCAATTCCACGAGCCATTGAGCGTGTCCATCCTCTCGTTGAATGTGTCCATCCTCTGATTGAAGAGGGGGAAAGTGACTTTCCCCCTATCCATCGTCTCATTGAGGAGGGGGAAAGCGAATTTCCCTGCCTTCAATGACACGCCGGGTCGAGCCAATACGGCGTTGCGTCTGTCCTGGATCTCATTGCAGACGAGGAAAACGGCTTTCCCCAGGTCCCATGGCTCATCGGGAGGTTGCGATCAGCGGCCCGCCACGACCTCGAAGGCGCGTCCCATCCTCTTTCGCGCAGGAAGTGGTCAAACTGACACGCCATGAGGCTCCGCCGCACCATCCTTGTTAGGAGGAATACGAAAGGAGACGCCATGAAGCGAATCAAGTTTGTTGCCTTGGGTGCGACGCTGGCCCTGGCCTGTTGGGCCTCCACTCCTCGTCCAGCCGCAGCCGACTGCGACTGCTGCGCCAGTGCCCAGCAGGAGGTCGAGGACATCTGCGCCCGTCTCGGCACCTCGGTGCGGTTCTTCTACTGCGAGCCGGGATACGCAGGCTCGATCTGCGGCTGGTCGTACGACTGCTATCCGCCGGCACAGTGACGACCGCGGCTGGAAACGGATGGGCGCCCCCCGATGTCGAGAGGCGCCTATCCAGCCGGTCACCGTTCTCAGAGCCCCTCCATCTCAGTCGAAGTAGCCGAAGACCTTGATGATCAGGTCGACGTTGCTCGAAGAGGCGACGGAAACGTCAAGGTTGTTGTTGGACAGCTCCACGATCGCGCCGCCAGCCATCGCCGGCTCGCCTGCGTCGAAGTTCATGAACGCGGTGCCGTTCGACGCGCCCCCCGAGGGGAACAACAGCAGGAGACCGCCCAGGGTGGTATTCGGCGCCAGAATCTTCGTATTGATGAACGCCGCTTTCGCTCCGACCGGCACGCCGCAGTTGCCCTGGATCTGGAAGCTGCGAGTGGAGCCGGCGGCAAGCGACGGCGCGCCCGCTCCTGAGGCGGCGGTCCACACCGCGCGGCACTGGGCGATGGGATGGAACTTGTAAGGTGCGCCGCTCTTGAAGTAGCCCATGGTGTCGAGCACCAGGTGCGCCGAGTTTCCCGGCCCGGTCGAGGAGAGCATGGCGGCCAGGTCGGGCGACGACGTCTGAGAGAGCGTGGGCCTGGCGCCGTTGGCGAGCGCCGTCGTGCCGGCGACCCAGTTCAGGTTGGCAACCACAGGAAGAGATTGGCTGCTCGGATAGAGGACGAGATAGCCAAGGTTGGACGGGGCCACGATCGCAGCGTTCAGAGCGGCGGTGACGGCGCCGGCAGGAATGCCGCAATTCCCCTGGATGGAGAAGGTTCTCACCGCGCCCGCCGCCAGCGGCGTGTTGGTGGTTCGAGTATCGACCAGACGGCAGGGGGGAATCGGCTGGTATCCGAGCGGCCCTTGAGCTCCCGGCGCCGGCGTGGTGTCCTCGCTGAAGTAGCCGTCGACGTCGAGCACGAGGTGGACCGTGCCGGGCGATCCCGCAGCGCTCGCGAGAACGCCCACCGTGCCTGCCCCGTTGGTCGCCAACTGCTCGATGGTGTTGTTGGCGCGCGGCGACCGGGCAGGGTCGAAGTCCAAGGTGGTGAAGGAGGCCACCTGGTCGCCCGGATACAGGTCGATATACCCGGCGCCGGTCGGCGACACGGCGGTCACGTTGAAGGAAACGGCCTTGGCGGTGCTCGGGATGCCGCATTTGCCGGTGATCTGGAAGGTGTAGGCCTGGCCGCTGTTGAGCGCCGCCAAGGGAGCGAGGCGGGTGTCCAGCACCCGGCAACGCGGCAAGGCGAAGTAGCTCTCGCCCGGCAACACCGGATCGTTGGTGACCGTCAGGAGCTTCTGGAAGGTGCTCTGGCGCTGGACGTTGTCGGTGACCGTCAGGGTGACCATGAAGGTGCCCTTGGCCGCATAGGTGTAGTTGACGCCCGCTCCGGAGCCGCTGCCGTTGTCGCCGAAGCTCCAGCTATAGCTGAGCGGATTGCCGCCGGTCGAGCCGCTGGCGTCGAAGCTGCAGGTCAACGCCGAGCAGGTGAAGAGGAAGCTCGCGACCGGCGGCGGGCCGGTGACCGCGAGCATTTGGGTGAGCGAGGCCGAAACGTTGTAGACGTCGGTAACGGTGAGCGTGACAGCGTAGTTGCCGCCATTCGCATAGACATGCGTCGGGGCGAAGCCGTTGCCGCCGGTCCCGTCGCCGAAGGACCAGTTCCAGCTTACGAGCGAGCCGCTCCCCCCTCGCGAGTTGGAGCCGTCGAAAGAGCAGCTCAGTTGATTGCAAATCGCGCCGAAGATCGGGAACGGAGGCTGGCTGACGGCCGTCAGGGCCTGGGTGGTCGAACCGGTGTCGCCCAAGTTATCATTCACGGTCAGCGTCACGTTGTAGCTGCCAGGGTTTGCGTACACGTGCAGTTGCGTCGGGTTGCCGGTCGTTTGAGTAGTCCCGTCGCCCCAGTCCCAAACGTAGCTGCTGATCACGTTGCTGGGAGATGAGGCGCTGGCGTCGAAATTACACCAGAGATAGTCGCAGCTGTTGGTGAAGCTCGCGGTGAGAGGCGGATCGACGAAACAGCTTCCTTCCTTCGTGAAAGTCAGGAAGAAAACGGCGTCCTGCTTGAAGTACTTCGAGCGAGTTGTTGCGTCATACGAAATATTTGGCATCAGGTCACGATATTGGCCCGACGCCACGCAGGTCACGGGGTCGATCATCAGCTCGAGGTAACAACCCTTGCGGGGAACATGATATTGGAGCTTCGGAAGCCGGTAACCCGAATTCACTCCATCTCCGCAGATGCTCTCCTTGTAGGTGGCCAGCGAAAAGATGCCGTGAGAATTCGCGGAGGCGGGGTCGATATTCCCGTGGTGGATATAGAAGGCATAGTCATTGATTCCTCCACCCTCGCCTCTGAGCATTGACCAGAAAGCCTGGGGACCCACGCCACAGGTTCCCCTGTCGGGCGCTCCCCAAGACGGAATCCCGGTGACAATGAACCCGTTTCCCGTATCATTGGCGCCGACCGGCCTCATGATGTCCACGGAGTGGAGGCCCGTATCGGTAAATAGTGGTTTCAAGAAATCGGACAGGCAGACAAGCTGGCTGCTGAAGGCCTTGGACTGTGGATCGGTGTAGTCGAGGCTGTAGCCGTCGAAGAGGGCGCCCCCGCCGAGCGCAAACTCCCAAGCCTCGGTACGAACATCGCCGGCCGTCCTGTCCGTCCTCGGGAGCCACCTGTTTTCGTTGAACCCCACGGCTACATGATTAGTAAAAATGTCGCTATACTTGTTTCTCAAAAGCGTGATGGCGCCATAGGAATTGGGGTCGGGCGTACCGGGCGAGAATGGGTTTACCTCACTTCTCTTTATATAGTGAGCGGTCTCGATGCCCGCTCGCGAATCTTTCCAGGCAAACGTCGTGGCCTCGTGGCCTTCGATCTCGATCAGGTGCGGGGGCGCGGTATCATTGGCCCTGATCGCGTCGACTACCTGCTTCTCCCAGGCGAAAACCTGATCAGGAGTTATGGTTACGGAAGTCTGCTGTATGAAATCCGGCTCATTGGCGACCTCCCAGATCACGTTCGGATACTTCTTCAGTTGGTTGACGACGGCCGCCACAATCTGCATTTGCGTTTCACGCGCATGTTGGTCCTGTACGGTCGGAGCTGAAACTGTCATGAAGTACTCGGGCTTTGTGAAGCCCTCGGCCTCGGGTGTGTGGGTGACGGGGTTGGTCGCACTTAAGGTGTTATCCGGGTTGAACGGGCTCGAGGGCCACTTCTGCTGATCTTTATCAAACCCATCCCATACATTAAATAGAGTGATCTCCACCACGATTCCCTTATGGTAGGCATCGCACAAAACGTCATCTAGGTTGCTAAAGTAATTAGGGTTCCTATCAAAATGGACTTTGCCGTCGGGCGCCAACGTGTATAGCGACCATTTGCCGTTGCTCCGATTAAACGGCTGCTCGTCCGTATAGGGCATATGATCCGAGTCAACCTCGGTGCCCGGGCTATGATTGAAAATCGTCTGAATGCGTATCACGTTGTTCCAGTTCGTTTGCATCTCGCTGAAACGCGCCGGGTAGTTTACAAGGGCGCAATACTTGCCGTTTTGGTGCCGCTGATTTACATGACAAAGGTACTCGTACGACTGGCCCAATAGAATCGTTGGTCCAGGCAAAGTAAACCCCTGCAGATAGTGCTTCGAGGGCGAGAGCGTGACCGGCGTGCCGACCACAGCGCCGGCCTGCGAGCAGGAATTCAAGGCCTGTGCAGCCGATGCCCAGAGCGCCAGCACGGTGCCTAGAGACAGGCACATCAGGCGGTGTGAATATGACATGGGGAAGACCTCCTTAGAGCGAGGCTGATGGGTAAGAGCTCACGCCATTGAGAGCCAAGGCTTTAGCGCCAGTTGTGACGAATCTTGCCGACTTCGGCTCGCCGCCGGGCCGAGGCATCTCCCTACACCAACTCGCCGAGCTCGGTCTCGATTTTTTCCCACTCCGCCATCAGCTCTTCGACCTTGGTGGAGAGGGATTTCTGCTCGTTTTCGAGCTTCTTGACCTGGTCGCGGGAGGTGCGGTCGAAAAAGGTGGGATCGCAAAACAGCTCGTTGATGGCGTGGACCCGCGCCTCGGCCTGCTCGACGGCGGCGGTCACCTGGTCGCGCTTCCTGGCGAGATCCTTCTGCCGGTTCTGGCGGCGGCGGAGCTCGGCGGGATCGGCGGCTTCCTCGCGGGCGGCGACCGCGGCGGCCTTCTTCTTCTGCTCGCGCCGCATACGCAATACCGCCTCGCCGTCCAGATGGTCGTCGCCCAGGCGCTCCAGATACTCGTCGTAAGTACCCACGAAGTCGTTGACGCCCTTGGGCGAGATCTCGAAGATGCGGGTAGCAAGCTGGGAGACGAACCAGCGGTCGTGGGAGACGAAGATCAGGGTGCCGTCGTATTTCTTCAGCCCTTCGACCAGGGCCTCGATGGCTTCGAGGTCGAGATGGTTGGTGGGCTCGTCGAGGATCAGGACGTTGGGCTTGGTCACCGCCAGCTTGCAGAAGACCAGCCGCGCCGCTTCGCCGCCGGAGAGGCTGCCGATGGGCTTCTTCACGTCGTCGCCCGAGAACAGCACCATCCCCAGGTTGCCGCGCACGTAGCCGATGGGCTCGCCGGGAATGAACTCCCAGAGCCACGCCTCCACCGTCTGCTTTCCCCCCTTGGGAATCTCGTGATGATCCTGGGAGAAGTAGCCGGGGTAGGTCTCGTAGCCCCACTCGATGCGGCCGGCGTCGGAATCGGTCTCGCCGACGGCGATCTTGAGCAGGGTTGACTTGCCGATGCCGTTGGGACCGATGATGGCGACGCGGTCGCCGCGCTCGACTTTGAGGCCGATGTCCTTCAGCACCTTGTTGTCGCCGTAGGACTTGGAGATCCCTTCGAGCTCCAGCGCCTGCCGGCCGCTGGGGCGAACCTGCTGGAACCTGAAGGTGGGGTACCGCCGCGAGCTCTGGCGACTGCATCGAGGACTACCGTTTTACGCTGATGTTGTGCGTTTGCTATCCTGTGCTCGCCGGTGGCTTCGGTGACCCCAGTAACGATCGTGGGGTCGGTCTGGTGCAGGCCATGACCGAACGCAGCATCTCTGCCATCAGG
>DATIOS010000133.1:0-3756 GCA_035472915.1 Thermoanaerobaculia bacterium | reverse complement strand
TGGGGATCGCGACGAAGTCGGCTGTCGATCTTGGAATCCCGTGAGGTTGCCGCCGGCGTCGAAGAGCAACGTATCGTTCGTTTTGACCTCGTTGGAGGTGAGCCCGAGGAAGGGAAATCCGTGTCCCAGCCTCGCCTCTTGGTCCACGAGCTGCTGATCGACTACCGTGGTCTGAGCCTGCGATCCATCCGCGTTGACGACGAAGTTGATGTCGAGGGTAAGAGGATAGGAGAGCGCGGTCTCCGCGATGGCGACGCCGCCTCGCTGCTTCGTCTCCGTCACCGAGATGAGCCCCGTCTTCTGCTTGATGTTCTGCTGGAACTGCGTGGCCGAGTTGATGAACTGCTGATTGTTTGCAAACTCCACGTGCTGCCGGAGCGTCGTGTCGACCCTGCCGTGCGAGGTGTTGACGAAGCCCGCGACCGTAATGTCCCGGCTCGCCTTCGTATCCACCGTGCCGGTGATCGTGCCGTCCGCGGCGGTGGTCAGATTTTCCGTCACTGAAGGGTGCGGGCCGGAACCGAGGGTATTCTGCGTCACGGCGCCCGTCACGTGGCTGGAACCCTGGTCGAGATAAAGCAGCAGCGAACCAGCCACCTGGAAAGCATGGTTGGCGTTGAACACACTGAGGCCGACCTGATGGGCTTGCCCATTGCTGAGCACCCCGGCGAAAGGCGTGAGATCCACCCGGTAGGGCAGGAAATTGAGTGTCTGCACGCCGGGAATCGGCCGCCACAGAAGCGGGTCGATGCCGCCCGTATAGATCCACGGATAGACCGGAGCGAGGCCGGCCGGCTGCCCGTCGATGGAGACCTCGGCTTCGCGGAAGGCAGTGCCGCCGCAACTGAACAGCTCGCCGGCGACGTCGTCTGGAACGCAGGTGTACCAGAACTCGTCGCCGGCCTGGCTTTGCGTGATCACGTCCAGAAAGGCGCCCTCGACGTTGGTTGGCGGGTTGATTGTGACGCTGAGGACGCTGGCCGTCGTGTCGAGCAGCACCGCGCCGCCCGGAGCGGTCGCCAGCGGCACGACGATGTCGGCCGCCCGCGGCGCCGGCTCGGAGTGAGAGGAAGGATAGAACAGCAGCCGGGCGCTGCCGCTGAGAATCCCCGTGAAAGTGGAGTTGACGAGGTTGCCGAGGTTCACCTCACCGGTCTGCGGGGCCCGAAACAGCGGGCTGTAGTCCGTGAGATCGCGCTCCACGTGCCACGACGGACTGACGGCGGCCGACGGCTCGGACGTGGTGCCGAAGTAGACGTTGGTATGGCCGATGGCGATCTCCGCCGTGCGGTCGAACTGACGCCCCGCGGTGCAGGAGAAGTCCGCCTCCAGCACCACCTTGGCCCAGGGTCCCGGGCAAGCCGCGGCCGGCGTGAAGGTGAACGGCTTCGGCGAGAAATCCGCGAACTGGAAGTTGGAGTAGAGCTGCACCACGCAAGGTGTCGTGTGCGGCCGAGGCACCGTTGGGTCGGCCGTGGCCGTGTTGGACGAGCCAACCGTGGGTTGTGCCAGGCCCGGCAAGGCGATCAAGAGGCAAACAGCGAGACCGAGCAGGCTTTGCGGGAACCGGGAAACATGGGGCATCGCGACGCTCCTTTCGATGAGCCTTCACTACCTTCGGTGCCTCAGGGAAGGGATTTGGCGCCGCGAATTCGCCTTCCGGCCTTCCGACAGCTGCCGAGCTCGCCGCTTTTATCCCGGCAGCTTGGTCGCCAGAAGGTCGACTTTCTCGATGACGGGCGGCTGCGAGAGGAGATCGGAGGCCTTCGCCATCAGGGCAGCGGCCACCCGGCCCGAGAGGTGGGCCTGGCGACCCGCTTCGTCGGGGAAGGCGTCGAAGATCCCGAAGGTGGAAGGTCCCAGTTGGAGGGCGAACCAGGCGATCGTCGCCGGCTCCTCCTCCACGATCGCCAGTCCGCCGCGAAGAAAGTCCGCGACCTCTTTCTCTTTGCCGGGCTTCGCTTCCAATCGAACGAGCAGCGCTACCTTGGTCATGTGCGGTCTCCTTGAAGAGTTGTAGATCCTTCTAGAGATTATGCCAAGCGACCCTTGGATTCACCCCCGCGCAGATCCAATGTAGTCTTCCGGCCATGAAACTCGCTCTCTTCGTCGGTCTCGGCGTCGTCTTGTCCCTTTATGTCGCCGCGCTGGCCGCCGCCGTACGGCGAGCGCTGGCCAGCGGCGAGGAGCCGATCGCTCCAAGCCTTTTCGAGTTGGCCCTGGGTTTCGTGACCTGCTTCTTCGACACGCTGGGAATCGGCTCCTTCGCCCCGACGACCGCGGCCCTCAAGCTCCGCAACCTAGTCCCGGACGAGAAAATCCCGGGCACCCTCAACGTCGGGCACACGTTGCCGACCATCGCCCAGGCCTTCATCTTCATTGCCATCGTCGCGGTCGATCTGAAGACCCTGGTGCTGATGATCGGGGCCGCCGTCGTCGGCTCGTGGTTCGGCGCCGGTTTCGTATCCGGCGCGCCGCGGCGCAAGATCCAGATCGCCATGGGTTTTGCCCTGCTGGCGGCTGCGGCGCTTTTCCTGATGAAGATCTACGAGGTGACCCCCGCGGGCGGCGACGCGCAGAGTCTGACGGGTTGGAAGCTCTGGGCGGGCCTCGGCGGCAACTTCATCCTCGGCGCGCTGATGGAAGTGGGCGTCGGTCTCTACGCGCCTTGCATGATCCTCGTCAGCCTGCTGGGGATGAATCCGCAGGCCGCGTTTCCCATCATGATGGGCTCGTGCGCTTTCCTCATGCCCGTGGGCAGCGTCCGCTTCATCCGCACCCGGTGCTACAGCTTGCGGACAACCCTGGGGCTTGGGCTCGCCGGCATGCCGGCCGTGCTGATCGCCGCCTTTCTCGTGAAGTCGCTGCCGCTCACGGCCCTGCGCTGGCTCGTGGTGGGAGTCGTCCTCTACGCCGCGATCTCCATGCTCCGTTCGGCCGTCGTCGAGGCGAGGACCAAGGGCGCGCCGCCCGCGGCCTGAGGCCTTTACATCAGGATTCGGCTTCCCTGGCGCGCGTGCGCGCCGCCTTGCGCGCCGACGCCGAGCGCTCCGCGGCGGTACGCTTCGACGCCGCGGACTTCGCATGCTGCGAAAGCGCGCGCGGCGACGCGGCGGAGTGACCTTCCTTCTTGAGCGCCTTGCTCGTGGCGCGGGACCGGGTGGTGGAAACCACCTTCTTGGCCGCTCGGCCCTTCGCGGAATCCTGCGCGGCCTTGTGGCGCGTCTCGGCCGAGGCCTTCTTCGGCGGCGCCAGCTTGACTCCGGCCCGCCGCGCTTTCGAAAGACCGATCGCGATCGCCTGTTTAGTGGACCGCGCTCCGTGCTTGCCTTCGCGGATATGATCCATCTCCTCGTGGACGAACTCGCCGGCCTGTGTCGAGGCGGACTTGCCTTCCTTCTTGTCCTTGGCCGCGCGTTTCAGCGTTGCTTTCTCGGGCATCTCGTTTCCTCCTCGCCCGATAATTGTGCAAGCTGCATGCCTCACGGGAAAGCGATCCATCATTTCGACTGGCCGAGGCTGAACCAGTTGCCGAACGGGTCCTTGAAGATCGCCTCGACGCCGTAGAACTGATCGGTGGGCTCGGAAAGGAACTCGACGCCCTTCGCCTTGAGCTCTTCGTACGTCTGGCGGCAGTCGGCGGTCTCGAAGACGCCGGCGCCGAGGATCCCCTTGGCGATGACGCTGCGCAGGAGCTCGGCGGCCTGCGGATCGTCTTTCTTCGCGCTCATGCCGACCGGCATCAGGATGATCTCG
>DATIOS010000132.1:0-5066 GCA_035472915.1 Thermoanaerobaculia bacterium | reverse complement strand
GAGCCCTCGTATTTTTCGACTCAAGCGAATGGAGTGGGCCTTGGCGCCGTTCGGGGCTGTGATGTGATCGAGGGCTTCCCACTTGAAGCCGGTATGGGAGTAGACCGCCTTCCATTCCATGCCCATCAGGCGGCGAAGAGCTGCGCCGACTTGCTTCAGCTCGGAAGCTCCCAGATCGAAGAGGTTTCTCAAAAAAACAGGGCTGTTGATGTCGATTTGGACTCGGCTATCGGGACCTGGCACGCGTCTTCCCCTGCTTCTGATGCTTCGCGGCCTGCTCAAGTATCGCGTCGAGGTCAGACTCTGCTGGGGGAGTCTTCGCAGCCCAGGCCAGACCCTCGGCAATCGCTGATCGATGCGGCTCCTGGAGCGTCCAGAGCTGACTCTCTGGCACCAACGCCACCGCCGTCAGGACAATACTCCCATCAGTCCGTCGCTGCAGACGCAGGGTCTTGCCGGCGTAGCTCTTGCCGAGGGAAATCTGGCCACTCTTCCCGACAGTCTTGACCTCGTTACTGATGATCTCTGAGCTCATGTTGCCCTCCTGCGTTCATGCCATCATGCATAGCTTACCGCATGAGGCTTGACGGTTCTAGAGATTACTGGTCGGCGGCTTGACTGGACATGCTAGTCATGCGCTATCATGCGCATGGATTTGCTGAGACTGCGCCCATGCCCCACGACCACGAACATCGCGAAAGCCGCCAGCAGGAGATCCTCGCGATCCTGGGCAGCCACCGCGTGAGGAGTCAGGGGGAGCTGGTGGAATTGCTGCGTGAGCGGGGCATCGCAGTGACCCAGTCGAGCGTCAGCCGCGACCTGCGGGACCTCGGGATCGCCTGGATGGGCGGCCGTTATGCGCGGCCATCGGAGCACGACGAGCGCGATCCGGGAGTGGCCGAGATCTCCCATTTCCTGCGCGGCGTCAAGCCGTCGGGGCCCTATCTCACCGTCGTCTTCACCATGGCCGGCGCGGCTCAGGCCGTGGGTCTCGCCATCGACCGGGCCGGCTGGCCAGAGCTGGTGGGGACCATGGCCGGCGACGACACCGTTTTCGCGGCTACGGCCTCCGCTCGCGACCAGCGGCGCCTCATCCAGAGGCTGGAAGTCTTCCTCAAGGAGGGGTAGACCATGTCCGACCCAATAGTGCTCGCCTTTTCGGGCGGGCTGGACACGTCATTTTGCACTTCGTGGCTCGCCGAGACCTATGGTCGGCCGGTGGCCACCGTGACGGTGGATACCGGAGGCATCGACGCGGCGGCGGCGCAGGCCCTTGCCGAGCGCTCCCGGTCTCTCGGCGCGGCGGAGCACATCCTGGTCGACGCGCGGGACGCCTTTTTCCAGCAGGTGTTGCGCTTCCTGATCATGGGCAATGTCCGCCGGGGGCAGGTTTATCCCCTTTGCGTGGGAGCAGAGCGGGTGATCCAGGCGCAGGAGGTGGCAAAAGCGGCCGAACGCCTAGGCACGCTCACAGTGGCCCACGGCTCGACGGCCGCCGGCAACGATCAAGTGCGCTTCGAGGTCGCCCTGCGCACGCTACGGCCTGGCCTGGAGATCCTCGCGCCAGTGCGGGACACTCCCCGGCCCCGGCCGGAGCAGGTGGCCTATCTGGAAGCAAGGAATCTCCCGGTTCCCTCCTTCGGCGCCGCCTACTCCATCAACCGCGGCCTCTGGGGAGTGACGATCGGCGGCAAGGAGACTCTGGACACGGTCGCGTCGATCCCTGAGTCGGCCTGGGTCCTCACGCAGGGCGCATTCGACTCGCCGCTGGCGCCGTCGCGCCACACGATTTCGTTCCGCGAAGGCGTGCCTGTCGCGCTGGATGGAGAGGTCCTCTCGCCCGTGGCGCTGATCGAGAAGGTCGAGGCCCTCGCCTCGGGTTACGGCATCGGCCGCGGAATTCACTTGGGGGAAACCATCCTAGGAATCAAAGGCAGAGTGGCCTTCGAGGCCCCGGCCGCCGAGGTGCTGTTGACGGCCCATCGCGAGATGGAAAAGCTGACCCTGACGGGTCGCCAGCTCCGGATGAAGGAGACCGTCTCGGCCGTCTACGGCGACCTGGTACACGAGGGGCAGCACCTCGATCCGGTGTGCCGCGACATTGAGGCCCTCCTTCTCTCCTCGCAGGAACGGGTCACGGGAGAGGTCCACATTCTTTTCCGTCCTGGACAGGTGTTCGTCGAGGGGGTCTCCTCTCCCTTCTCGCTACGCGATGCCTCCCGGGGCGTCTATGGCGAGGCCGCAGGCGAGTGGACGGCGGCTGATGCGCGGGGCTTCTCGCGGATCGTCGCGCTGCCGGGCGAGCTGTACGCCCGGGCGGGAGGAACGTCATGAAGACCGTGTTGCTGGACAAGATCGCTTCCGTCACCCGGGCCTGCCAGCTCAAGCGCGAGGTGCGACTGAGCGCCGACATTCCCTGCGAAGAGGGAGTGGTGGTCGCTGTGCGGGTGAAGAACGACAAGACCACCTACAGCCAGCTCGAGCTGCCCAGCGGCCGCATGGCCCAGGTGAAGAAGGGGGACATCGTGGCCGGCGCGCTCGGCCATCGCCACGCCCTGTTCGGCTACTCGGGACATCTGCCCGCTCGACTGGCGCCGGGCGACACGATCCACCTGCTCAACATGGGCGGCGTGCTGGGGATCTGCGACTCGGTGAATCCGGATCTGGGACAGCCCTTCGAGTGCGAGGTGCTGGGCGCCGTGCTGCACTTTCCCTACCTGGGTGAGCGGATCGGGGTCGCCGCTCGCATCGGCGGCGAGGTGCTGGATCTCCGCGCGCCCCTCGATGCAGCTGGCGTGCCGGTCGTGGCCCTGGTCGGCTCGTGCATGAACTGCGGCAAGACGGCCGCGGCCTGCACCCTGGTGCGCCATCTCAGTCATAGCGGGCTCACTGTGGATGGACTCAAGTCGACCGGCGTCTCCCTGCGCCGGGACACGCTCGCCATGGAAGATGCCGGCGCCCGCGCGACCGGGCTCTTCACGGACCTGGGAATCGTCTCCACCACGCCGGCCAACGCGCCGGCCGTGACGCGGACCTTGATCACACGCCTGGCCGCTGCGCGACCTGACGTGATCGTGGCCGAGTTGGGAGACGGTCTGCTCGGAGCCTATGGCGTCGCGGCCATCCTGGAGGATGCGGAGATCCGCGCCGCCTTTTCGGCCGTGGTGCTCGCCGCCAATGATCCGGTGGCGGCCTGGGGCGGCGTGCGCATGCTCCGCGAGCGCTTCGGCATCGAGCCCGTGGCGGTCACCGGTCCGGCTACGGACAACATTGCCGGCACGGAGATCATCGAAGAGGCCCTGGGAGTGCCCGCAATCAACGCCCGGACGAATGGCGAGAAGCTGGCCGCGCGGGTGCGGGAGGTGCTGGGGCTGGGCGTCCCGGCAGCCGAGGCGGTGGCACGGTGAGCGGATTGATCCGCGAAACGGTCCCAACGCTGGTCCTGGGGGGCAGCGGATACGTAGCAGGCGAGCTGTTGCGCCTCCTTGCCGGTCATCCGCATCTGCGTCCCTTCGCGGTGCTTTCGGAGAGCCAGGCGGGAGGCAAGGTGGAGACCGCGTTTCCGCATCTCGCGGGTTGTTTTCCAGACCTGAGCTTCTCGGATCGGAAGGAGATTTCCGAATTGATTGAGGGGAAGGAACGGCTCGCGGTTCTCTGCGCCGCGCCTCACGGTGCCGCCGCACCTCTGCTCGACGAGCTGTTGACCGCGACGGAGCGGGCCGGAACGGCCGCCAAAGTGGTGGACATCTCCGCCGATTTCCGCTTTGCGGACTCCTCGTCCTACGAAAAGGTCTACAGCCACGCCCACGGGGCACCGAATCGCCTCTCCCAGTTCCACTGCGCCCTGCCCGAGCATCTCGCCGAAACGCCGGAAGGTCACGTGGGCCATCCTGGCTGCTTCGTGACTGCGACGCTGTTGGCCGTGGTGCCGCTTCTGAAGCTGGGGCTAGTGGAGCCGCGCCTCTCCGTCGTCGCCATCACCGGCAGCACAGGCGCGGGGCGTACTCCCACGGCTACAACGCATCACCCGGCTCGGCGAAGCAACGTCTTCGCCTACAACCCCCTCAAGCACCGGCACGAGCCCGAGATGCGGGCGTTGGCGTCGGCGGCGTCGGGAGTTGACGCGGAGATTCATTTCGTTCCCCAAGCCGGGCCGTTCGCCCGCGGGATCTATGCCACGATCCAGGCGCGGCTCACCCGTTCCGCGACGGCGGAGGAGGTTCGCCACGCCCTGGCCGACTTTTACGCCGCCTCGACATTCGTGGACGTGCTTGGCGAGCCGCCGCGTCTTCAGGATGTGGTGGGGACGAATCGCGCCCGTCTTTCTGTGGCCGTCGATGAGGATCACCTGGTGGTCTTTTCGACTCTGGACAACCTAGTCAAAGGTGCGGCAGGTGGGGCGATTCAGTGGATGAATCGCTTGCTGGGATTCTCGGAGACCGCGGGGCTGAATGTGCCTGGGTTGGGATGGATATGAATAAGGAGATGACATGACCGATACCGTTGTCGCACCCGCCCTCCAGGCCGAGTTGGACGAGGCCCGCTGGCTGTTGCCCGTCTATGCCCATACTCCCGTTGAGCCGGTCTGGGGCGAAGGGATCACCGTCCACACCCGCGACGGCCGCGAGTTGCTCGATTTCTATGGCGGCCACGCTGTCGCCCTCCTGGGATACCGGCACCCACGATTGCTCGCGGCTTTGGGAGACCAGGCCAAGGAGCTGTTTTTCCAAAGCAACTCAGTGCCTCTGGCCGTTCGCGCCAGAGCCGCCGAGCGCCTGGTCCACTTCGGTCCCGCGGGCCTGACGCGGGCCTTCCTGGTCAACAGCGGCGCCGAAGCTAATGAGAACGCTCTTCGCCTCGCCTTCCGTCATACGGGACGAAGCCGGGTTATCGCGCTGGAGGGCTCGTTTCACGGCCGCACTGCCGGCGCTGCGGCCGTCAGCTGGAAGTCGCAGGGCTGGTACGGCTTTCCCCGTACTCCTTTCGACGTCACCTTCGTACCGCGCCGCGATCCGGAGGCCCTCCGCGACGCCCTCGGCCCGGATGTCGCCGCCGTCATCGTCGAA
>DATIOS010000131.1:0-8042 GCA_035472915.1 Thermoanaerobaculia bacterium | reverse complement strand
GCCCGAAGGCGTTGAGGTTGCTGAAGGTGTTGCTGCGGAACTTGCCGCGGTGGAAGAAAGCGATGTTATGGGCGCACTCAGGCTTTTTCGCATTCCAAGGGCCGGCGGTGATGTCCAGGTCATAGACGAGCCGGTCGAGCTTGAGCGCTCCGGTGACAGGAACCCCCAGCTTGAGTTTGGGATTTTCCTTGGTGGCCGTATGGACCTGTCCGGGACGCTCGAAGACGATGGGCGCCGCGGCGTCTTCGATCACCGTCGCCTCCGCGATCTGGCTCGCGGGCGAAATGAAGGTGACGCGGGAATTGCGCGGGTTGTTCTCGACGGCAAAGGCGAAGAACGGCTGGTCGCAGGAAGCGCTGACGCTGACGTCCTCTTTCACTTGCCGCAGACCAAACGCGTCGTCGTACAGCCCGAGCGAAACCGCCGGCACCATGACCTGAGCGTTGCCGCCGGCCAGGGTGCCATCAGCGCGGACGAAGTCGACGGCGCAGGAAGCTGACTCGGCGCCGAGGTTCACCAGGGCGATCTGGGCTGTGTTCACCCGGGAGACGCCGTTGACGAAGGCCGCGGTACCGGCTTCGAAACGGTTCGCGTCGGAGATGATCGGCACGCCGCCCATGTAGGTCTGGCGGCCATGGTGGGTCTCAACCCAGGCATCGACCTGAAGCTCCGAGTCGGCCTCGATGGCGAGGAGCCCGGTCCGGCCGCTCTCGACGGCATTGTCGACCACCTGGATGCGATCCACAGCGATCTTCTGCGGAGCGGATTCGGTGATGCTCTTGAAGGCCGCACCATCGACGCCCACGGGCAGGAAAGAGCTGCGGTAGGAGATCTCTCCAGTCCCAAGGTTCGAGATCCAGAGATGGGTGGGGAGAGGGTGGCCATTCGATGCGGACGGCTGGACCACGGGGACGTACACCGTGCCCGCTCCGGCCGCGGTCACCACTCCCAAGGCCAGGACGCTGACGCTGAGCAAAACCTTTCTCATTGCTTGAGACCCCTAAAGCAGACAGACGGTTAAAGCAGACGCACTAATACGGCAGACAAACTTTGCGCCATTCTACAAACAAATTCCAGGCATTGCAATATGGGGCCTCGACAAATTTACATTTCCGGCCGGAGTTCGAAAACCAGAGTGCGGCCCACGTGGCCGTCGCGGGCCGTCCACAGCGGCGCGAGTCCGGGAGGCGGAGTCGCCAGGAGCGGCCGGAGGAAAGGGCGCACCGCCGTGACCTCCGCCTCGTCCACCACCACGTGCGTGGCGCCATGGCGGCGGCCATAGGCCAGGAACCGATCGAGCGGTGCCCGGGGCGAAAAGACGTAGCCGCGGCCGGCGTAGACGGAGATGGCGGTGTCCTGCGTCATGATCCTGGCGTCCGGAGCGCTGTGGGCTTTGAGCCACAGCCCCGCCTCCTTGTGCCCGAAATCCGAGGTGGCGATGCCATGCCGCGCGATCTCCACGTCGGCCCAGACGAAGTATCCGGCTAGCGCCAGGGCCACTGCGGCGGCCGTCGCGAGGCGGAAGCGTACGACGGGCAGTCGCCGGACGAGATCCTGAAGGCCCGCCGCCGTCCAGATCAGCAATCCCGGAAACGCTGGAGCGAAGAACCGCTGCTGAACGTGAAAAGCAAGGAAAGAAGCGACTGGAGCGACCGTTGCCACCAGCAGGATCTCCGCCTCGAACCGGCGCCGGCTCCAAGGCCCCCGAAGTAGCCAACAGGCCACAAGGAGCCACCAGGCCGCGGGGAGAAGGAGCAAGGCGGAGAAGATCTCCGAAGTGAGGCTGCTCTTCAGCACGTGTCCAAGGTTGCGCAGGAACCGGCCGGAGGCGTCGCCGGGATTCACCGCGCCCGTACCCGCCTCGCCGCGCCGATAGCGGGACTCGGAGGCGGCGCGAATCTCCCCGTCCGCGTCCAAGGTGTTGACGATCTCGTCGTAGAGCACCGGGTCCGCCGATTCGACCGCGCGGCCGATCTCGTAAGTAATACCAACCTTGCCGGAGATCATCCACTGCCCCGTATGGCGGCGAAGAAAGAGAAGCTGGGGCAACGCCACGATCAGGAAAACGACCGGCAACAGCGCCAGGGAGACCAGCGTCCGGCGCTCTTTCAGGCGTCCGCGCAGAGCCCATACCAGCAGGGCGGCTCCCTCGAACGAGACCATCCACAGGATTCCCTCGGGCCGTGCCAGAAAGGCAAGGCCGGTGAGCGCGCCGACGATGGAAAAGAGAAAGGGACTCTCGCGGTCCAACCCTTTCGCCACCGTGTACGCCGCCGTGTAGAGAAGCACCAGAAACAGGGGCTCGATCATGGTGCCCCAGTAGAGGACAGCGGTAGTGAGGGCGGGGAAGAAGGCCACGAGCGCCGCCGCCAGCAGCGCGCCGCGGTGCCCGGTGAGACGGCGAGCGATACCGTAGACGGGGAACGTCAGCAGAGCTCCGAGGAGCACGTACCAAATGTCGCTTGCCGCCTCGGGACGGCCCGTGAGCTTCAACGTGGCGCCAGCGAGGAGGGGAAAAAGTGGCGAATGGTGGAGCTCAGGGTGGCCGCTGAAAGTAAAGCCCAGGCCGCTCCAGAGATTGCGTCCCAGCAAGAGATAGACCGGCTCGTCCCAACGCATCACCCGCGGCAGTAGAAGCAGGGCGAAGCGGAAGGTGAAAGCGGCGGCGGTCAGCGCCAGTAAGGCCTTCCGCTCCCGCGGGTCCCACCCATCCGTTGCCGGCGCCCCTTCGGGGCGGACCCTCACTCTCCCAACCCTCTCTCTCCCAGCCTCCCCCCCGCCGGCCGGGAGAGAGAGGGCTAAAACAGCGCTCCCCGTCTCGTTCTTCAGACTAACCACTCCCGGTCGCCTGCCGGAGGAGCCGCGGCGCCCGAGGACATTGCGCCGAAGGCAAAGAGCGTCAGTGAGACGGCGAAGGACGTGCGCACCATGGGGCACCTCGTGGGGAGAAGGGAACCGGTCCGAGGGGGGATTGTACAGGAGCCCCGAAGACCCTCATCACCCCGGCCCTCTTCTCCCGCCCCCTCCCAACCCCCCACACCGGAAGAAGAGGGAGACAAGCAAGAACGCTGCGGCCGGGCCCCCTGGGAGCGCCGGCGTCCCGCCGGCAACGAGCCCGCATGTCCAGGCCGGCTCCCGGGGTGCCCGGATCACTCCCGTGAGGGTTGGGAAGGCTCCCGAGATCCCCGGGCTCACTCCCGCGAGGGTTGGGAAGACTCCCGGTTGCCTCGGGATCATTCCCGAGCGGAAAAGGAGCTCGCCGAATGTCCCCGGGATCATTCCCGAATGAAAAAGGAGCTCACCCGAGCTCCCCGGGAGTCTTCCTGAGCGGAAAAGGAACCCGCCGAGCCTTTCGGGATCGTTCCTGGATCGAAAAGGAGCTCGCCCCGCTCGCCCGGGAGCGTCCCTTCTCAGTACGGGGATTTCCCGATATCTGACTGCCAGGCGAACCTGAACACCGGGCTGGTAGTATCCCGCGATGGCTCTCCCAAACCTGCCGGGCCCGAGCCGGCCTGGCCGGTCCCGGTTCCTGCGCCGTCTCCTGCTCGCGGCCGGCGTCCTCGTGGGCTTGAGCCTGCTCGCGGCTCTGGCCCTGACGGCCTGGAAAGCATCGGTCGACCGGCGGCTCGACGCGGCCTGGCGCCGGTCGCTGGGCGGCGCCTCCTTCCTCGAGCGCTACCCGGCGACCTCGGACAACGCCACCGTTCGTGACCTCGAAAAACTGGGCGCGGCGATCGGGGTCGACATGGCGCCGGCCGACACACCCGGGCGAATCCGCCCGTCGCCCGAGGCCGCGAAGCGCTTTGCGGCGATCAATGGGCCGCTGAAAGCGTTCTACACGGCGGACCGGAGCGCTACGGAAGCCTCGCTCGCACCGCTTCGACCCGAGCTGGCAGCCTTCCTGGATTCGGTCCGCCCGGGACTCGACATCGTCAGGAAGCGGCTGGCGCAGGGACCGCCGCCCGTCTGGGCGCGCAATCTCGAAGCCGGCTTCGAGACCAAGATCCCCAACTACGTCGGCGTCCTGATGCTCCAGAAGCTCCTCCTTCTCGATGCGCGCGAGCAGCTTCGGGCCGGCCGCGAGGCGCAGGCCGGCGAGATCCTGGAAACCTCGTGGCGGCTCAATCAGGCGGCGGCGGACAATAACCCGGCACTCATCACCCAGCTCATCACGCTGGCCGTGATCCGCTTGCAGCAGCCGATCCTGCGGAGCTTTTCCAGGGCCCCTGCCGGTTGGCCCGAGCGGCTCCTCCGTCTCGATCAACAGTCCCGTATCCTTCGCGCCCTCCGGTGCGAAAACTTCTCCGCCCATCTCACCTCGACCTTCGACCGGCCGATACCGGACGCGAAGTGGGGGACCCAAGGGCAAACCTTCCTCCGTTGGGTGGTCTGGGACCATGCGAGGCGCCTCTCGGCGATGGTCGAGGAACTGCCGCGGCGCGACGTGCGAAGCTTCGACCCCGATGCCTTCGAACGGGAGCAAAGGGCCGCGATCCCGCGTTGGCAGGTCCTGGCCCGCACCCTGCTCCCCAACTTCTGGGACACCTGGCCGCGCAGCGCCCACGTCGAGCTCGAAGCCGAGCTGACCGCCCTGGTCCTCGAAGAGCGCGAGCGCCTCGCCACCGGCGGCCCGCCGCGCTCGACCGACCGCTGGCCGTCGCGGATCAAGGGACTTTCGTGGATTTATGAGGACGTCGCGGGCGGCACGATCGTACATCTCGACGGTGACCTGAAGTATCAGGAACCGAGGCCGGTGCCTTTGCGGTTTACGGTGCGCAGGGCGGCCATTGTGATCCCGTAGGGATTACCGTCACAAGAAAATGCCCCGAAGGGGTATAGGCATCTAGCCTGGGCGCTGGCGCTGTTTGCCAGCCCCGGGTCAACGTGAAATCTACTACCTCTTCACGTACTTCACGGTCGCTGAGTTGATGAACTTCGCGTCGGAGGTGGCGTCGCGACGGCGTTTTGCATTGGAGGCATTGAGGGTGGCTTCGGTCCGTTTGCCTTTGTTCTTCGCTTGTTGCAGCTTCCAGGCATCGAAAATCATCTGTTTCAGGAGCCCTTGGTTGCATCCGCAGACTTGAAAAGTGACCACCGGAATTGTGGCGGCAACCGCATTCGGCATCGTCGAATAGATTGTCGCCTGGTCGGCCGCCTGGCCGGGGCCCCAGTCGTCGGGCGGACGACCGCCCATATACGAGAATTTCGCGTCGGCGACCGCTGGATTGCCAGCCGCAGAGACGGCGGCGAAATCGAGGACGCGCATGCGGCCGCGGATGGCGCGCAATACATCCCATTGCGTGCCTAAAGCGGTCGGTGCGTAGGCGCTGACGAGTCGGAGCAGGTTGTAGAGTCTCGAGAGGCGGATAGGAGCGCTCGGGTACGAACGGCGTAGGCCGCCCGCTGCAATCGCAGGTGGCGCGGCATTGACCTCTGCAAGTAGCGGCGCGCGCAGGTTGTCGAACGCCAACTGCAGGAGCACCGGCATACCGGTTGGATAACCAACTCCGCCGAGAACGCCGCCGATGGTGGCGTTGACGAATACGCGAACCGCTCCGACGAATGCAGCGTCCAAGAGATACGCATCCGCGGCCGCTAAGCCGAGGGCGCCGCCGCACGCTATGCCGTTCGCAGGCACCCAGTACGCCTCCTCGGTGTAGATCTGCCGTCCGGCACCCGGGACGTAGTGCGCGTCGTACTGGTGCACGTAGTGCTCGAAAAGGGCCGTGAACCGGCGGAAGCGGCCAGCCAGGCCGACTGCCGCGCCCCCCTGAGCCCAACTGCGGAGGAACGCCTCGCAGAAAGCGCAGCAGAGAACATGCGCGATATCGGACGAGATGTCCATCCCGTGGTGGAGCAGCATGTTCGCGCGCACCTGTGCTCCAGTGCGCGTGTACCACTCGGTTTGTCCGTCGCCGCGATTGCACTGCGCGCGTTGGACGACCGCGTCCTTCGCCTTGCCGCCGCCTGCGCCGCCGCATCCGCATCCGCAGTCGCGGCCCAGCGCTTTCATTTGGGCCATCAGCCCAGGCAATGCGCTCGAGAAGCGGCGCATGCTCTCGAGCGGATCGCTGCCGCCCGCGAGCATGCGGATGCGCGTCGCGATCTGAGGCGGCAGAGTCTTAAGCCCGCAGGCGCTTTTGGCAGGCTTCTGCGCCGCGACTCCACTACACCCAGCGGCGGCTTTCCGCTGCACCGCTACTGGCGCCGCGGCTCGCGGCGTTGGCTGGGCGGCGATGCGGAGGGCCATCCGATCGGCCTCCGCCTCCAGCCGCTGATCCTGAACGATTGCCATGCCGGCAGGGAATGGATTGCGCGCCTGTCTGGAGTGCTGCTGCACGACGTGTGCAAGCTCGTGGGCCAGGAGGCGCTCGCCGCGCGCGGTCGCCGGGTCGTATTGCCCCGGCGCAAAGTGAATGTGATTGCCGCTAGTGAAGGCCAGTGCGCCGATGGATTGCGTGTGTGCGCCGATGTGGATGCGGACGTCCGCAAAACTCCGGCCGAAAACTGACTCCATGCGCTGCCGTACAGCCACGGAGAGAGGAGCACCAGACCCGCCCCGGGCGGTCGGATCGAGGTTGGGCGGCAACAGAATCGCTCCGGCGTTCGGCAGCCCTCCTCGTTGCGGAGCGGCAATCCGGACAACACCGTTCGGAAAAAACCCCTGAATGACGCCGTTGTTCATGGCTATTGTTCCATCAAGGATACACCTTTCCGCGCCACGACGACGTGCACGCCGGTGCGAAAACTTCTCCGCCCATCTCACCTCGACCTTCGACCGGCCGATACCAGACGCGAAATGGGGGGCCCAAGGGCAGGCCTTCCTCCGTTGGGTGGTCTGGGACTATGCGCGGCGCCTCTCGGCGATGGTCGAGGAGCTGCCTCGCCGCGACGTGCGAAGCTTCGACCCCGACGCCTTCGAACGGGAGCAGAGGGCGGCGATCCCGCGCTGGCAGGTCTTAGCCCGCACCCTGCTTCCCAACTTCTGGGACACCTGGCCGCGCAGCGCTCACGTCGAGCTCGAAGCCGAGCTGACCGCGCTGGTTCTCGAAGAGCGCGAGCGCCTCGCCGCCGGAGGACCTCCGCGGTCGACCGATCGCCGGCCGTCGCGGATCAAGGGACTGTCGTGGATATATGAGGACGTCGCGGGCGGCACGATCGTACATCTCGACGGTGATTTGAAGTATCAGGAGCCGAGACCGGTGCCTTTGCGGTTTACGGTGCGCAGGGTGGCGATTGTGATCCCGTAGGGATTACCGTCACAAAAAATGCCCCGAAGGGGTAAAGGCATGTAGCCCGGGGCTGGCGCTGTTTGCCAGCCCCGGGTCAAGGCGAAATCATAAAACTCAACAGCCCCGAAGGGGCGACGGCAGATCCTTCTCAATGAGAGTAATCAATCATCTCGGACTTGATCCGCCGAGGAGCTGGCAAATAACCACCCGGCGGCATGAACTGCCGTCGCCCCTTCGGGGCTGTGAGGTTTTGGGGACCGTCGCTTCCCGGGGCTGGCAAAAAGCGCCAGCCCCGGGCTACATGCCTGAGCTCCTTCGGAGCAAATACAGTTGATTACCCGCGATCCTCACGCAGAAGAGTCGTGCTATCCGGCAGATCGAGATTCTGTGGGAGGGACTCCCGCAAGCGACGGCTCTCTTTCAGCACTTCCTCCATGGGCGGCACCGGATGCCTCCGCCGATACTCCTCCGCTTGTTCGAGGAGCTTTCGCCTCAAATCTGCCTTGTTGTGGTCCTGCCGCAGGATGGCCATAGCATTTCCGCCTGTTCCAAAGAAGGATATCATGCAGAGCACGCCACCCCGAGCTTGGAGGAGCGCACCACCAAAGGTGAACCATGCCCGACGATTTCAAATACGACGTCTTCCTCAGCCACAGCGCGAAAGACAAGGCGGTCGTGCGCCCCATTGCCGAGCGCCTCCGTACAGACGGCCTGCGCGTCTGGCTCGATGATTGGGAGATCCTTCCGGGCGACAGCATCCCAGCGAAGATCGAAGAAGGCTTGGAGCATTCCCGCGTGCTCGTGCTCTGC
>DATIOS010000130.1:0-14414 GCA_035472915.1 Thermoanaerobaculia bacterium | reverse complement strand
TAGCGGCGCGGCTCGCGTTGCTTTGAGGAGCCGCCGAGGGCCTGAAACGCCTCGATAAAGAACGATTCGATGTAGTGCGGCTGGAGGCGACGCGCATCGGCGCGCTCCATATCTTCGCGGATGCGCTGGACCCGGCTGGCGTCCATGGCATCGTGGGCCAAGGCGTGGTCTTCGAGCAGATTCTGGAGCTGGCCGCGATCGAGCGCTTGCTCCACCACCGTCGTGAGATGAGCGCGGACCTCGGGACGGTCGCCGTAGCGGACCGCTTCGATCAGCAGGTCGCGAAGGGACCTTCCCTCGAACTGGAGCTTGCCGAGCACGTCGAACACCTGACCGCCGAGCGCCGTGCGCGCCTCCTCCAGCTTTTCAAGCAGCTTGCGATAGACGTCGCCTTCCCGAGTCTCTTCCGCCACGAGATTCCACAGGTGGCACACTTCGGTTTGGCCGATGCGGTGAATGCGACCGAAGCGCTGTTCGAGCCGGTTGGGATTCCAAGGCAGATCGTAATTCACCATCAGGTGCGCGCGCTGAAGGTTGATGCCTTCGCCAGCTGCGTCGGTCGCCAGCAGCACTTGCACCGCAGGGTCGTGCTTGAAAGATTCCTGCGCTACCAGACGATCCTCTCGGCCTACGCTGCCATGGATGGTGACGACGGCATCTTCGCGACCGAGGAAGGTAGTGATCTTCTTGTGAAGGTAGTTCAGGGTATCGCGGTGCTCGGTGAACACCACAAGCTTCTTGTGGAGCGAGGGCTTGCCGAGCGGGACGTCATCGGCGGCTTGAGAGGAAGTGCTCTGCCCAGAGTGCTCGCCGCGAGAGAAAATCTCGTCCAGCAGGCCGGCAAGCTCGCGCCATTTGGTGTCCTTGTCGCTGCGGCAAACGGCCAACCCCAAGGACTCCAGGTTCTTCAACGTCTCGATTTCAATTTTGAGCTCAGCGATCGAGCGCGCCGCTGTCGCCTGATCGAGGATCTCTTCTTCGGCAGCTTCGACTTCGTTGTCGGGCGCGTCCTCGAGATCTTCGACATCCTCGGTGTCGAGGACCGGGACAGTGAAAGCGACAACCGGATTCAACTGACCGCCGCGCTGGAGCACTTCGAGCTCTCGGAGCCTGCTTTCCAGCCGTTCACGGCGGCGGCGCAGGGACTGATAGATCGCCTCGGGCGAGGAGGCAAGTCGGCGCTGCAGGATGGTGAGCGCAAACCCAACTGTCCCCGCGCGTTTGTCGTTTTGGAGCGCGTCGGCCCGGTTGAATTCCTCGCGAACGTAGTCGGTGACCGCCTTGTAAAGATGGGCCTCGGCCAACGAAAGTTTGTAGGGGACGGTATGGGCGATGCGCTGTGGAAAGAGAGGCGTGCCATCGAAGGTGAGGAGGCTCTCTTTCACCATCCGCCGCATCAGGTCGGAGACGTCGGCCACGTGGACGCCCTCGCGGAAGCGGCCCTCGAAGCGGTCGCCGTCGAGCAGGGCCATGAAGAGCTGGAAGTCCGCTTCTTTGCCGTTGTGCGGCGTCGCGGTCATCAGCAGGAAGTGCCGCGTGAGACCAGACAGGAGCTGGCCAAGCCGGTAGCGCTTGGTGAACTTGGCCTCGCCCCCGAAGACCGTGGCCGACACCTTGTGCGCCTCGTCGCAGACCACGAGGTCCCAGCCACAATCCGGCGCCTGAAGCTTCTGCTGGACGGTCTCGTCGCGGGAGAGCTTGTCGAGGCGGGCGATGACGAGGTTGGTTTCCAGGAACCAGTTCCCGGTGCGCGCGGCTTCGAGCTTGTCGTTGGTGAGGATCTCGAAGGGCAGATGGAAGCGCCGGTTGAGCTCGTCTTGCCACTGCTCGGCGAGGCTGCCCGGACAGACGATGAGGCAGCGCTGGAGATCGCCGCGGGCGATCAGCTCCTTGATGAGCAGGCCGGCCATGATGGTCTTACCGGCGCCCGGATCATCCGCGAGTAGAAAGCGGAGCGGCTGCCGCGGCAGCATGGCCTCGTAGACCGCCGTGATCTGGTGCGGCAGGGGAATGACGGTCGAGGTATGAACGGCCAGCAGGGGATCGAAGAGATGCGCGAGTCGGATGCGCTGGGCCTCGGAGACGAGACGAAAGAGAGCACCGTCGCCGTCGAAGCTCCAGAGCCTCCCTTTCTCGACCAGCTCAATGCGGGGCTCGTCGTGCCGGTAAAGCAGCTCGCTGCCGAGTTTGCCCGCCGCGTCCTTGTAGGTCAGCTCCACGACCTCTGAGCCGTGCCACTTCACGTTGACCACAGACACCTGGGCGTCGGGGAGAATGCCCCGAAAGGAGGCGTTAGGCAGGATGTCTTCGAGCCTGCTCATCCGGCGAGCGGGCTCCCGGAGCCGATGAACTGTCTGATTCTCTGCTTCCACATCGTTGGCGTCCTCCAAGTATCAGGCTCGGGCACGGGGGTGCAGGTCGCTCGGTCGAACCCTCGCGGGGCCGTCGACGACCAGCGACGTGAAGCCCGGTCTTAGGCGCGCTGATGCTCAAAGGATAGCTGAATTGGAGCTGCGGGGGGAAACCTCCCGCAGCGCTCCACGGATTTGGCGGCCAGCCAGGTCGATCCGGAAGGCTAGGGAAGTATGCCAGGGCCTGGGACTCTGGCGTTATACCTACTTTACTGGTACACTGAAATAAGCGGATCTGAGGAACAGGCCCGCAGAGGATTTCTCAGGTTAGAGAGAAAGGACGATCAAACCATGCATCGGCTACTGAGATTGACAATGGCCCTCGCCATCGTGACAGCTCTTCCTCCGTCGCACGCGAATGCAGGAGCTTGTTCCACGAACTTCGAGTGTACGACTCACTATTGCCTCAATTTTAGCTGCGCCACTCCAGGTGCGAACGGAACGACCTGCTCGAACAATCAAATGTGCGCGTCGGGCTTCTGCCAGAATTTTACTTGTACCCAGACGTTAGCAAATGGGGCGGCCTGCTCGACCAACTTCATGTGTACGTCGGGTTATTGCCTCAGCTCGACTTGCACGGCCACCCTGGCCAATGGGGCTTCGTGTTCGACTAACTTCATGTGCAGTTCGGGCTATTGCCTCAGCTCGAGATGCACGGCGACCCTGGCCAATGGGTCGTCCTGTTCGACTAACTTCATGTGCAGTTCTGGTTACTGCCTTAGTTCGACCTGCACGGCGACACACGGCTAGCAGCGGCTAGCTAGCTAGCCGCCGTGGCGAAAGCCAATTTTGGGCGGTGGAGTACGGTCGGTCGGCTCGATAGGGAGCAGCGACTGACGGCGAAGGCAGCACCCGGGATGAAAGGTGCCAGGGTCTCTTTGGGTGCAGCTCCTTCCGCTGGAAGAGGAGGACATTGCACCCATCAGCAACCTCATGGAAGAGTACCGTGATCTGCCGATGGACTTGAGCGACGCTTCCCTCGTCCGCGTCGCGGAGTGAGAGGGCCTCCGCCAAATGTTGACTCTGGGCCAGCGCGACTTCAACGTCCATCGCCTGCCACGGAAGGGACGCTTCACCCTTCTGCCTTGATCACGCTCCGCGCTCTCTGGGTCCAGATGGGGATGGGCCAGTGGGCCTGCGGTCCCTCAGGCCTTCCGGTGCCTGAGCCGGTAGGCGCCGAAGGAGGCGAGGGTCAGAGCCAGCACGACGAGGCTCCCGGGCGACGCCAGGGGGACGTCCGCGGCGAGGGTGCCGCCGGCGAGGGTCAGGTCGAGCGCCTGGTGGCCGACCTCGATCTCGATCGGTCCGTCGTGGGCGCTCTGCGTCCACCCCTTATCCACCTGGATGGCGCGGAACGTCCGGCGGTAGAGGAGCCGTGCCTCGATCGCGACGATCGTGCCTGGCGGGAGGCCGGGGGGCAGCTGGAACTCGACCGTGGTGGTGTCGGTGGCTCCCGAAGGGATCAGGGTGTTCGAGAAAACACTCTCGGCATCGATGAACAGCACCGGCCGCACCGTCGGACCCTGTCCGTTGATCCGGCCCTGGAGGATCTTCGCGAATCCCTTGCCCGGGAAACCGGCGTAGTCGCCGGGCTGATCGCCCGGCACGTTGTCGCTGGCCCAGAACGGCACCGTGGGGCCGGCGGCTTGAGGCAGCTGCTGGCCATTCAGTGTCGCGCTCACCAGCAGGATCGCGTTGCGGATCGAAACGCCGGTCGGGAACGAATGCCCGGCGCCGAAGTTGGCGACGTCGGCGACCACGCGGACGCGCCCCGGGATCTCTGTCGCGGCCACCGTCAGCGAGAGGTTGTTCTGCAGCATGTCGGGCGTCGAACCGATGAAGACGTGCCGGCGGCGATCCGCGGCCACACGGTCCGCCGGGGAGGGAGCGAAGACGCAGAGCGGGTCGTCGTCGGTCGCGTCCGGCATGTGGCAGCTCTGGCATTGGCGCTGGCCGGGGCCGGGCGTCGCGAACGACGATGACTCCCATTCTCGGTAGGTGTTCTGGCCGGGCGCCCCGGTGGCGGGATTGACGTACTGATGACAGGCCGCGCAGAGCAGCGAGGTGCGGTGAAGCGTCGAGAGCGACGACCTCATGCCCTTGAACGAGACGTCGTCGAGCGGCCCCCAGACATAGCTGAACGTCGGGGCCGCCGAGTCGTCGGGGAAGCGATAGGTGGACTTGCCGAGAAAGTGCAGCGCGTCGAGGTTCCCCGCGTCGACCGAATCCATCTGGTGGCAGGCCACGCAGCTCACGCCTTCGCTCCCCGCGCCGTCGCTCACCTCGTTGAGCATGGTGTGGCCGGGGTTGAAGACGTCCGCCATTGGAGCGTGGCAGGTGGCGCAAAAGCCGGTCGCGCCGGCGTCGTGAGTGTTGCGGTAGACGTAGCCCGCGCCGCCGCCCGGGGTTCCGGTGCCGGAGAAGAGGTCGAGGACCCACTCGTTGCGCGCGGCGGCGGCGTGATTCGAGCCGGACCACGCCGGATAGATTGTGGTGTGGCAGCTGCCGCAGGTGTCCGCCGTGGGGGGCTCGTAGCTAGGATTGCTCCCGGGCAGGACGTCGAGCCGGATGTCGACGCCGCTATCGCCGTTGTTCGCCGAAGCCCCGCCGATCAGATAGTTGACGGCCGCCGCACGGCTGTAGGGGATCGAGGCATCGAGCTCGACGAGGCCGGCTGGATTCGCGGCCAGGGTGAAGCTGCCGTCGGCGCCGGTGATTGCCACCACCGAAGAGTCGGCGCGGATGTGGACTCGGGCGCCTGAGATCGGCGTTCCGGGAGTACCGGTGCCGGCGACGCGGACGAAGCCCGAGATATCCCCGTGCGCGGCGATGGCGCCGAAGACGAGAGCCAGGGCGGCTGCCATGAGCCGCTGGCCCACCCTTGCGAGCCGCCGGTTGACCGCCAAGACGTTGGTTCCCATGAACAGACTCCGTCCGTTTCTTCCAAGCTCCACGCCTTGCCCTCCCCATCGATCCCTGGCGGATAAGTATCACGAGATCGATCCAACCGTCCTGCCGGCAGCGCCTTTGGGCCTCCCAGGGACCGGCAGAATCACAGCCGACGCTTATGCTTAGATTCCGGTAACGAGGTTCTGCTAGGCTTTCCTCGTGTCACCTCAACCTGATTCCCTACCAGGAGACTCCCTCATGATCTTGACTCGACGTTGCCTTCTTGGCTTGTTCCTCCTCGTTGCCGTGCTGGCGCCGGTGAGGGTTGCCCATGCGGCTCCGGATGCCACGGCGGCGCCGGCGGTCGGCGCGCCCGCTCCGGACTTCAGCCTCACCACCAACGAGGGCCACGCGGCGGCCCTCAAGGACTTCCGCGGCAAGTGGGTGGTCCTCTATTTCTATCCCAAGGACTTCACCGGCGGCTGCACGCTGGAGGCCCACAACTTCCAGCGCGATCTGGCCAAGTACGAGAAGGTCAACGCGGTCATCCTCGGAGTCAGCGTCGACACCGCCGAGTCCCACAAGGATTTCTGCGCCAAGGAAGGGCTCGCCTTCAAGCTCTTCTCGGACCCCGACGCGAAGGTTTCGACGCAATACGGCTCGGTGATGGAGTACAACGGCGCCAAGCTGGCCGCCCGCAACACCTTCATCGTCAATCCCGACGGGAAGATCGCCAAGGTCTTCACGGGCGTCAAGCCCGGCTCCCACAGCGAAGAGGTGCTGACGGCTCTGGCGAGCCTGCAAGCTCATTGACGGAGCCACATCGTCCGAATCGTCCGGATCGGATCGCCTTCCATGCGACGGCCACCGTCAAGCGCGCCGACTTCGGGATGACAAGCCACCTGCTCGCCGAGGAGGACGACTCGGCGAGCAGGATCTTCGAGATCTGAAACCGCTCTTCGTAGTCGCTCGTCCCGCTCCTGCCTCCCATCGGTGACACCTGCCTCTGGAGTCAGGCAGATCTTGGAGCCTTGCGGGAGAAGAGGAGCGGCTATCCGCTGGTGCCGTCGCCCGGTAGCACCCCCCGCGGCGTGAATTCACCAAAGCTCAACGGAATCAACCCTTTCGGAGATCACCGGCCTGGTGGCACCAGAGTTGCCCTGGGAGGTTGGCGTCGAGAAAAAGGTCGCTCGCCGTTCAGTTTATCCGCTCAGCGAGCGCCAGCGCGTCAACCCGGCCCAGCGGCCAGAACAGGAGAACGGTATGCCAGAAATAATTTGGAGAAATCTCACCAGCGGGACGGTAAATTGGGAAGCTATCTTAGGTCAGACACCACGGCAAGGCCCACTGGGGCCGAACCAAACGAAGAGGATGGATAGCGCAGGCGTGGATTTCGTCGGCTGGGCTCCTTCAGGCTTCACCGGCCTGATGGTGGTTTCAATTCCCAGAACTACCGCGGAGGGCGTGGAGGTTTATGCCACGCAGCCCGGGCTTGAAGGTCAGGAGCTGCTGGACAGTTTGAAGCCTGGTGAGTGAGGCGTTGGCGCTGAGCGAATCCGTCGTGCCTGAAAAGAAAGGGAGGATCAAAATCATGCGTCCGATGAGAAACATTTCTTTCGCCGTGCTGGCCCTGCTTCTCGGTTTCCCGCTCGCCGGGCGGTCCGCCGAGATGCTGATGATGCCGGCTCACGACCCGGTGGCGGCGGCTCCGTGCCTGGCTTCCGCCGACTGGTTCAAGCCCAACGCCCCGGAGGCCGGCTTCGTGCTCCCGGACGTCAACTGTGCATTCCATCAGTGGGCGGTGCAGGAGTTCCTCTATCTCGTCCAGACGGAGAACGGCCTCGCCCGCTTCCTCAACATGGCCTCTCCCCATGCTCTCTTCCTCTACCAGGGAGACGGGCCGGCACCCTATCCCGGTTCGTCGTTGACCCAGTTCAAACTGGGAGCCGGCATGGCACGCTTGCAGGCCGGAAATGGCCAATCCAACGACGCTGGCCGCGTCGTCTTCCTGCCGCGCACCCTGAAAACCCCGAACACCACTTTCGACGCCGATACCCAGGCCGGCAGCAACGCCGTGCTCGTCGACCAGAAAGGACAGGTGGTGTATTACACGTCGCAGATCAACAAGGCCTACTACAACTTCATCCGCGACAAAAAGTACTACACCAAGGCTCCTTACGCGAGCATGCCGGCGGCGACCGCGTTTGACCTCGGCTCGGTGGAGGTCAAGTCCTCCTGGCGGGTCGCGGTGAAAGACGGGGTGGAGTACATGGACGCAGCGACGAGGGCCAACTACTACACCGTCAAGGGAGAGGTCTGCAAGGACAAGGACTGCAAATCGCTGGTGCCGGCGATCATGGCTCTCGTCGGGTTCCACGTGGTCGGCAGGGTCAAGGACCATCCGGAGATGGTCTGGGCGACCTTCGAGCATTACACCAACGCCCCCGACTGCAACAGAACCCCGTGGCCGAGCGGCAACATGTCTTTTTATACGTCGAACCAGAATTGTGGCAAGGGTCCCTTCTGGGAGAGCTGCAACCAGATTCGCAAGGACGACTGGACGACCCCGAGCCAGATCTGCCGCGCCCATCCGGACGGCGAACCCGCAACGGCCGAAAACATCGCCAACATCACGTCGATCAGAGTCAGCTACGACCAACTGGTTCCGAAGACGTCCGTATGGAAGAACTACTCCTACATGAGCGCCGTCTGGACTACCCCTCTTCCCGATCCGCCGACGACGCTGATCTCGCTCGCCGATGCCAACATCAAGGGCTCGAAAAAGGCTTCCAACACCAGCATGGAGAGCTTCACCCAGGAGAAAAACTGCCTCCACTGCCATACCTACCAGCCGACTCAGATCAGCGGCAACTGCTTCCCTGCCGGCAACAAGAACATCTACCTCAGCCACCTGGTGGGTCTGATCTGTGACCAGAAGCCGCAGCCAAAGAAGTGAGCCCTGAACCTATTTGACTGACCTCATTGAAAGAGGAGGAACGCGATGGCCATCACCTGGACCAACACGATCAAAGGGTACTTTACGCAGCGGGATATCGACCATATGAAGCAGATTCAACCGCAGCTCGACCTGGGAGACTACACCAGCGTCAAGGACAACGCGGTCCTGGTCTATCAACGGCTCATCGACAAGGTTCATCCCATGCCTCCGGGTGGCTGGCCCGCGGACTGGATCAATAACTTCAGGGAATGGACCGAGGCTGGGAGTCCCCAGTAATGAGCGAGAAGCCCCCGTTGCTACGCTGGCCGGGCGCGGCAAGCTGGATCGCCTCGGTGCGCACCGGCTTGGTACAGGCGGCGGGGGAGGGAGTTTTCGAGCGTTTCCGGATCCGGCCTCCGGGAGCGAACCGCGCCTACGACGAGCTGTGGCTCGGGGAGATCCTTGGGGCCCGGTCCCGTCTCACGGCCGGGGAGCTCGTCGATCGGCTCGCCGCCGATCTCAGCCGCCGATACCGGGCGGTCCGGGCCTTTCACGCCGGCCGCCCGCTCGACCCCGAAGCCTACCGCCGGCACGGCCTTCTCCTCTCCACCCCGGCGCGCCTGGTGGGTGAGGCCCGGGAGCTTTTCGCCGGGGAGGAAGCGGCTCTCGCGGCGCTCCTCCCACAACAGCACCTGTCGCTCGTCGACGGCTGCGTGTTCCTGCAGCTCGACCGGCGATTTCTCATCCAACAGTCCACCTTCTACCCGATCTACGGCAGCTATTTCCTGCTCGGTCTCGCGATTCAGCTCGAGCGGGCCACCGGCCGGCCGATGCGCGAGCGGCTGCGGGCGCGAGGCGTGCCGACGGTGGCGGCCTGCGACGTGCCGCTCGCGCTTCTACCCGCCGAAGCCCTCCGCCAACTCTGCTGCCAGGGAATTCGCGAGGCGCTGGCCTCCAAGGGCGAGGGACCGGAAGCGGTCACCGACTTTCAATTTGCTCTCCAGCAGCCGCTCCCGCCGCAGCACGTGGTCTCCTGCCGCCACCCCAGACGGCTGACGGATCCTCTGTGAAGGTTCTTCAACCCTCACGGCGTCCAGAGCCAAATGCCTTGATCGCGGAACGCGGCGAGGAGGGCGCCGGGGGTTCGGGGATCGATGGCGATCGACGGGCCCCGCCTCAGAGTTTTTCCCTGAGTTGCGGTATTCTCCTCCCCTCCCACTTCACCAGCTTCAGATCCAGCACGAACGTGGCGTAGAGCACCGGCACCAGCAGGAGGGTGATGAAGGTCGCCACGGTGAGGCCGCCGATCTGGGAGTAGCACATGGGCTCCCAGAGCGGGCCGCCGTGGGCGGCGAGGGGGAAGAGGGCGATGACGGTGGCGCCGACGGTGATGAGGACCGGGCGCAGGCGGACGATGCCGGCGTCGAGGAGGGCTTCCTCCAGCGGCTCGCCCATCTCGTGCCGCTCTTCGATGAAGTCGAAGAGCACAATGACGTGGCTGACGATCACTCCCACCAGGCTCGCGACTCCCAGGAAGGCCATGAAACCGAACGGCGTGCCCATCAGCCAGAGGGCGCCCACGGCTCCCACCATGCCGTAGGGGATCGCCGCGAAGACGAGAAGCGGCTTGACCGCGTTCTTGAACTGGATCACCAGCGCCAGGAAGATCATCGCGACGGAGATCGCCATGACGATCGCCAGGTTGAGGAAGCCTTTGTCCTGCTCTTCTTTCTCGCCGCCGATCTCCATCTTGGTGCCGGGCGGCAACGTCTTCGCGAGCTCCCGCAGCCGCGGCAGGGCGGCTCGCAGGGCTTCCGACGGCAGGGTGCCGGCTTCCGGAAAGGCGGAGACGGTGACGGTGCGGAACTGGTTGCGGCGCTGGATCTTCTCCGTGCGCAGGCCGTAGCGGAGCGAGGAGACCGCCGCCAGCGGCACCTTTTGCGGCCCCTGGGAGGAGTAGACGTAAAGGTTGCGGATGTCCGCCAGGCGGGCGCGCTCTTCCATGCGCAGGCGGGCGACGATGGGAATCTGGCGGTCGCCCTCGCGCAGGGTGGAGACGGTGAAGCCGTTCATTCCCGCCGCCGAGGCCGCGGCGACGTCGAGGTTGGTGACGCCGGCCAGGTTGGCGCGGTCGGGATCGGTGACGAGCTGCACGGCGAAGCTCTCCGCTCCCCAGTTGTCGCGCACCCGGGTGGCTTTCGGCGTCGTACGGAGGATGTCTTTCGCCCGGTCCGACACGGCGCGCAGGGTCGCGATGGTCTCGCCGGAAAAACGGACCGCGACCGGGATGCCCACCGGCGGTCCGGTTTCGAGCTGGCGCACGTCCACCTCGCCGCCGGTGACGCGGGCGGAGAGAGCAGTCTGCAACGCGCCGACCAGGCCGATCGTGTCGTGCTTGTCGTGGACTTCGATCACCACCTGGGCGTAGTTGAGCTGCGACGGCTCGGGCGCCACGGAAAACCAGAAGCGCGGCCCGCCGCCGCCGACGAACGAGGTGAGCGATTTGAGCACGGTCCGCGATTTGCCGCCGTGCGCCCCCGCCGGATGATCCTTTCCATGCTGCTCCGCCGTCTCGCGCACCACCGTCTCCACCTGGTCGACGACACCGCGCGTGGCGGAGAGCGGCGCATCCTCCGGCAGCCAGACGTCGACGTACGACAGGTAGGAAAGATCCTTTGGGAAGAACTGGGTCGCCAGCCGGCTCATGAAAAAGCCGCCGAGGGCCAGAAAGATCAACGATACGGCGAGCACTTTCCAGCGGTGGTGGATGGCCCATTTGCCGGCGCGGTAGTACCAGGCGGCGAAACCGCGCTTCCTTCGCTCTTCGATCGACGGC
Organism: Thermoanaerobaculia bacterium; assembly: GCA_035472915.1. Taxonomy (GTDB): domain Bacteria; phylum Acidobacteriota; class Thermoanaerobaculia; order Multivoradales; family UBA5704; genus DATARR01. Next base: position 3,340 of record DATIOS010000130.1, on the reverse strand, counting down.
TCCGCTTTCGGCCGCAGGAGGTAGTAGCCGAGGAGCGGGATGAAGGTCATGGAAACGATCCGCGACGAGACCAGCGCCGCGCCGATCACCACCGGCAGGCTGTATAGGAACTTGCCGGTGTCGCCGGGCAGGAGGAGGAACGGCAGGTAGGCGACGATGTTGGTGATCGTGGCGTAGAGGATCGCCGTCGCGAGCTTGGTCGGCCCCAGCCAGGCCGCCACCACGGGCGGATGCCCGGCCGCCAGCTCGCGCTTGATCGAATCGCCCGCGACCACCGGATCGTCGACCAGCAGGCCGAGGGCGATGATCAGCGACGCGATCGAAACCTGTTGCAGATCGATCCCCAGCAGGGCCATCAGCCCGAACGACATCGCCAGGGTGATCGGGATCGCCAGCGCCATGAGGAGCGCCGAGCGCCACTCCCAGAAACCGATCAAGGAGACCAGGACGACGAGGAGGATCGCCTCGTAGAGGCTGTTCATGAACAGGTCGATGTTCTCGCGCACCTGGCGCGGCTGGTCGGAGGTGTGGGCGAGGATCAGGTCCGGCGGCAGGCGCTGCTCGAGGTCGGCGAGCTTGGCGTCCACCTCGGCGCCAAAGGTGCCGATCTTCTCGCCGGGCCGCATCTGCACCGCCACCGTGACCGCCCGCGTCCGCACCCACGAGCCGTCGGGATTGCGGCGGGTGAAGAAATTCAAGAAACGGGGCGGTGACGCATACGCGCGGCTGACGGTGACCAGGTCGCGCAAATAGACCGGCGGACCGCTCAACGTCGGCACCAGGATGTCGCCGATCTCCTTCTCGCTCTTGAGCTCGCCCGAGGGATCGATCGAAAGGTTTTTCCCCTGGATCTCCAGCGTGCCGCCGGGCAGTGTGATGTTGCGCGCGGCGAGGATGTTCTGGAGGCCCGAGGGCCTGATGCCGTACGAGGCGAGGCGTTCCTGCGAGTATTCGAGGTAGATCTGCTCGTCGAGCAGGCCCGAGCGGGTGATCTTCGACACCTTGTCGCTGGTCTTCAAGGTGCGCGCGATCAGGTCGGTGAAATCGTCCAGCTCGCGGTAGGAGTATTTGTCGCCGGCCACGCTCGCCAGGATCTCCCGCGTCGTGGCCGGATCGCGGATCGCCGCCGTCGGCCACAGGTCGGGGTGGATCTCCGAGGCGCGCAGCCGCTCGTGCACGAAACGGTCGCCGTAGGCGCGCAGGGCGTCGTTGGCGAGCTCCGTCTCGACGTCGACGCCGATGAAACCCGGCCCCTGGAAGATGTGAGGATCGCGCAGCACGCCGTCTTCCAACGCGACGCGGGAGAACAGCTCGACCGGCCGCCGTACCGCGTCCGGGCTCAACGATTGCGGGAAGGTCAGGAGAAGGGTGACGCGCTGCTTTCCGGTGACCTCGGGGTTTCCTTCATGCGCCCGCGCCTGCTCGATCGCCTGGCGGATGCTCTTCGCCCGCAGCTCGACTTCGAGGCCGGAGATGCGCGGGCTCGCCACCGTCAGCATGAGCGCCGCGGTGTCGCCGAAATCCTTGATGAAGTTGATCGGTCCCGCGCCCTGGGGCAGATCGCGGATGGTGCCGAGCTTCAACGCGAGATCGTCCAGCTCCTTGGCGCGGTCCTTGGTCTTGTCGTCGAGGGTGACGTAGACGAACGTGACGCCGGTGCGGTTGACCGATTCGATCTTGGTGACCTGGGCGTTTTCCGCCACTTTTTCTTCGATGCGGCGGGCGACGAGCTGCTCGACTTTCTCCGCTTGCGCCCCCGGCCAGACGCAGATCGCCAGCGCCTGCCGCGGCGGGATGTCGGGGTCCTTGCGCTGCGGCATGCGGAAATAACCGAAGATTCCCCAAAGGATCGTGCCGATCAGCAGCACCCAGGAGATCTGCCGCGTCTCGGTGAAGAACCGCGCGGTGTTGCGGGTCGTGCCGATGATCTCTGCGTCGCTCTTGCCGTGCGCCATGGGATGGCTCGCTCAGTGCGCAACCCGGACCCGCTCGCCGTCGGCGAGCAGCGTGGCGCCGGTGACGACGACGCGCTCGCCGAGCCGCAGGCCGTCTTTGACCGCGATGTCGTTGCCGAAGACCTCGCCCAGGGTGACACCGCGGGCGTGCACGACTTGCGTCTCGCCCTCGCCTTCGACCACGAAAACCGCGTAGCCGCTCGGGCTCTTCTCGGAACGCACGACGGCGGTCAGGGGAATGGTCGGCGCCGCGGGTCCGGGACCCGGGCCCGCCGCCGGCGGCGGCACCTCGACGGTCGCGATCATGCCCGGCCGCAGATGTCCGTCCCGGTTGGCGACCTCCACCTCGACGCCGAACACGCGGGCCTGCGGATCGGCGGCGGGGGAGACGGCGGTCACCCGGCCGCGAAACGTCTCGGCGCCCAACGCGTCGGTGCGCAGCGCCAGGGTGTCGCCCTTGTGGAGGCGCGCCACCACCGAGTCGGGCACCCCGAAGACCGCCTTGACCGAGCGGACGTCGGCGAGCACGAAGCCCACCACGCCCGGCGCGGCGAGCGAGCCGACCTCGACCTTGCGGGAGATCACCACGCCGTCGAGAGGGGCCTTCAAGTCGGTGTCGCGCAGGCCGCTCTCGGCGAGCTGGACGGTGGCCCGGGCACCGGCGGCGCGCGCCTCGGAAGCCCTGGCGGCGGCGGTCGCGGCGTCGAGGTCCGGCTTGGTGAGGCTCTGCGCCGCGAACAGCCGGGTGGCCCGGCCGAGATCGAGGCGGGCCTTCTCCAGCCCGGCCTCCGCCTCGGCGAGCTGCGCCCTCGCTTGGCCCAGGCGCTCGCGGGCCTCGGCCGGATCGATGTGCGCGAGGACGGCGCCGCGGCGCACCGGATCGCCCTCCTGCGCGTCCCGCATCCGCCCGTCGGCGGCGCGGCTTTGCAGGATGCCGCGCACATAGCCGCCCGCCTTGAACGCGACGTTGACCTGCGTTTCGGCGGCGATGTTCGCCGAGTAGCGGATGCTCTCCTCGCGCGCCGGCGCCGCCGCGGCCTGCACCTGCACCGGGCGCGGCGGCGGCGCGGCGGTCTTCCTCTCATGGTGGCAGGCCAGGAGGAGGGCGGCGAGGAAGAACACGGACGAGCAGGGACGAACACGGACTTGCACGGACGGCTCTCTCATGGCGGAAGATCCTCCCCGAGCGCCTGGGCGAAGTCGGCCCGCGCCGTCCAGAAGGCCAGCACGGCCTGCTGCGCGCGGTGGCTCGCCGCGGCGAGCGCTTCCTGCTGGCGGAGCACGTCGGCGAGCAGCGCCGCCTTCTCCCCGAACTGATCCTTGCGCACCCGCAGCCGCTCGCGGGCCGCCTCCTCGCCGAGCTTGGCGGCGCCGGCCACCGCCCG
>DATIOS010000129.1:0-15007 GCA_035472915.1 Thermoanaerobaculia bacterium | reverse complement strand
ATGAACCGGAGGCACCACCGCCAGTTAAGGTTGGTGCGTATGCATTGTAATTGTTAGAGTTTAAATATCGAACCCAGCCGCTAAAACTGCCGGCCGACCCAAGGTGGCGACGCTCAACAACCAGCATGCCTCCATTCAGAGCGGTCTGCAGATCCCGGTGCAGACCGTGCTCAACAACACGGTGACCGTACAGTTCATCAATGCCACCTTGCGGCTCGACGTGGTTCCCCAGGTGACGGCCGAGGGGACGATCATGATGGACATCGACATCTCGAAGCGCGAGCCGCAGACCGCCTTCCTGATTCCCGGCGCCACCAACGCTCCAATCACCACCAAGGACGCGCGCACCCGCCTGGTGGTCCGCGACGGCGGCACCGCGGTCATCGGCGGCATCTACAAGATCACCAGCAACAACGGCGAGAGCCGCGTGCCCGGTCTGGGTAACCTCCCGATCATTGGCTACCTGTTCAAGAACAAAACGCGGAGCGAGGTCAACGACGAGCTCCTCATCTTCATTACACCGAGAATCATCAAGATCTGAGCCAGATCTGAGAAACTATCGGGAGCGGAGCCATCCCATGAAGAACCATCGCATCGTCCTTTGGACCCTGATCGCGCTGACCGTGCCGCTGGCCTTCGCCGGCTGCCGGTCGCGCACCGACCGCAGTGAAGGCACCGTCCTGCTGTCGGTCAGCCACTTCGACCGCCTGCCGTTCACCGTTGTGCTGACGGCGCAGGACCCTCCGTTCACGATCGGCACCGTGACCGTTCGCAACGTCGCCAAGGATCCCACCGGCACCACCTCCAACCTCCAGGACGTGGAGCTGCGGTCCTACCAGATCACCTACACCCGGCGCGACACCGGCACCCGCGTGCCGCCGCCGAGCGTGCAGGCCATCTTCGGCAACGTGCCGGTCGGCGGCACCACCGATCTGCTCAACACCGGTTTCATGTTCAGCGACCAGACCCTCAGTCAGCCCCTCAAGGATCTTCACGACTTTGGAATCGATCGCGAGACCGGCACCGCGGTGATCGTCCTGGATGTTTCGATGACCTTCTTTGGCCGTACGCTCTCCGGCGACGAAATCGCCTCAGCGCCGGCAACCTTCACGATTGAGGTCCGGCAATAAGCCGGGCGGGAGTTTCAGTATGCATGCTCTGAGGAACGCCTCTCGACTGTTGTCTGTCCTGGGCCTGGCGGCGGCTCTGGCCTGCACCTCCTCGCCTACCGAGCCGAAAGGTGGCGGCGGCGGCACGCAATCGCCCAAGCCGCCGACGCCCTCGGTGACCTTCAACATCACCGTGACGGCCAATCCGTCGCAGCTCACGGCGCTCAGCCCGACCCCGAGCAACATCAGCGTCAACGTGGTCCGTACCGACACCGGCCAGCCGCCGGCCGACGGCTCGGCGATTCACGTCACCACGACGCTCGGCAACTTCAACAGCGCCGGCGGTCCCAACGCGATCGACCTGACACTGGTGGGCGGCCACGCCGCGGCGACTCTGTTCGCGACGACCGACACGGGCACGGCCGCCGTCACCGCCACCTTCCAGGGCAGCGCCGGCGCGACCAACGTTCGCATCGGCGAGCCCGCCACCTTCTTCGTCTCCTCGGTGAGCCCGGGAGTCGGCGGTCCCAACGGCGGCGACACGGTCACCATCCTGGGCGGTGGCTTCGTGGCGCCGGTGCGGGTGACCTTCGACGGCGCCACGGCGACGGTCAAGTCGACCACCGGCAGCGCCATCACCGTTCTCACGCCATCCGCGGCGGCGGCGGGCCATACCGTCGGCGTTGGCCAGACGGCCTCGGTCACGGTCGCCGTCACCATCAACGTCAACAAGGTGAACGAGGCCGTCGACTCCATCGCGCAGGGCTTCACCTACGCCCTTGGCGGCGGTACCCAGCAGCCGTCCGTCTTCTCCGTCACTCCCACCCTGGGCACCAACGACGGCGGCACCCTCGTCACCATCGTCGGCGACGGCTTCGTGGCGCCGGTGCAGGTGCTCTTCGGCCTCGGCGGCAGCGCCACCAGCTTCAACGGCGTGGAGGCCACGGTCCAATCGGTGACCCCCACCAAGATCGTCGCCGTCACGCCGGCGGCCCGCGGCTTCGGCCAGAACCTCACCAACCAGGTGGTCAACCTGCTGGTCAAGAACGTCAACACCGGCTTCAGCACGGTCGCGACGCAGGCGTTCAAGTACGGCAGCAACGTGCTCATCACCGCCATGACGCAGGGGACCGGCTCCTATCTCGGCGGCACGCGAACCTCCATCCAGGGCTCGGGCTTCGACGATCCGGTGGCGGTCTCCTTCACCTTCGGCGGCATCGGCATCGCCCAGCAGGCGGTCTCCGTTACCGGCACGCAGATCGTCGTCCTCACCAGTCCGGCGCCGCTGTCGGGCAGCTGCCCGGCAAACGGCATCATCTCCTCCACCGCCGTGAGCGTCACCAACATCGACAACGGCGACAGAAACACGGCCCCCATCGGCTTCAACTTCCAGGTGCCGCTGCCGCAGATCAGCAGCATCAGCCCGGGAGGCGGAGGTGTGGGGGCCACGGTCACCCTCACCGGCAGCGGTTTCTCCACCCTGCCGAACAACGTGCATGTGATCTTCGGCGACCCGGCCAACGGCAGCACGGCCCCCAATGTCCACGTGCTCTCCGAGACGACGGTCACCGCCACCGTGCCGAACCCGCCCCAGGGCTTCTCTTTCGATTCCCAGGCCTGCACGGTCGGCAGCAACACCGGCACGCAGAAGATACCCACCGCGGTCAACGTCACGGTGCAGAACCTCGACACGACCTGCCTGGCGACCTTGCGCAACGGCTTCCTGTTGACGCCGCCGGATGGCAGCTGCCAGGTGACGCCGACGCCGCCGACGGCGCCGACGGCGAGCTTCACCTCCCAGGTATTGAACGCCGCGACGCACCAGATGCAGTTCATCGACACGTCGACCGGCGGTCCGACCTCGTGGGCGTGGGTGTTCTTCGGTACCCCGGGCCCGGCCACCAGCACGGCGCAGAACCCGGTTCAGGCCTTCCCGGCGCCGGGTATCTACAACGTCAAGCTGACGGTCACCAACGCGGGAGGGTCCAGCTCGGTGACCCAGCAGGTGACCGTGCCGTAAGGTAAAGTCGCCTTCACTCCGCGCTCTCGCTTCCGGGGCGGCCGTCTAGACGGATGGCCGCCCCCGTTCGTATACTGAGTACTATGAAGCAACGCGCCGCCGCCATCCTGCTGTCCATCCTGGCAGTCCTCTCCGTGCTGACCGTCATCGCCGTCGTGGGCTGCGACAAGGCGACACCCGTGGCGCCCGGTGGCTCCATCCTGGTCATCTCCGCTTCGCCGACTAAAATTGCCTTGAACGGGACCGCGACGATCACCGTCATCGGCCGCAAACCGGACGGTCAGCCGTTGAACCCCGGCACCGAGATCCGTCTGAGCGCCACTAACGGCTCCATCGCGGCGATCGTGCTGACGGATCGCGACGGTAACGCGACAGCGATCTTCACCTCCAACGGCACGCCTGGATCGGCCACCATCACGGCGGCCACCGGCACCGGCAGCGGCACCGGCGGCGGCACCACGACCTCGGATGGCACGAGCACGACCAGCGGCTCGCTTTCGGCATCGGTCACCATTCAGGTCGGTGTGTCGGCCAAGACGATCGTCGTCCAGCCGACTCCCACCGTCATCGCGACGCCCGTTCCCTCGAACGGTACGCCCGTGCAGTTGTTGGCGACCGTTCGCGATTCCAACGGCCAGTTGCAGCCCGGTCAAGGCGTGAACTTCGGCACTGAGCTGGGGACTCTCGACTCTCGCGGCGGCACGCTCACGACCAACGCCAGCGGCCAGGCCCACGACACCCTGCGTGTGAAGCCGAGCGACCTGCTCAACAACCCGACGTCGATCAAGGTCACCGCGACGACGGCGGGTACGGACGGCGCCTTGATCACCGGTAATGCCACGATCCAGGTCGCCGGCGGCCGGCCGGTGGCCCACTTCGCCTACAACCCCGGGTCGGACTCGCGTACAGTTCAGTTCACGAATCAGTCGACCGGCACCGGTACCTTGTCTTTCTCGTGGGACTTCGGCGATGGGACGAACTCCAGTGACGAGAATCCGCTCCATCCCTACACCGCGGACAAGCAGTATACGGTCCGGCTCACCGTGACCGACTTGCAGAACCAGTCGAGCGTCACCTCGGCGACCTTCACCATTCCGTTGACCGCCGGCGGCAGCAGCTCGCCTTGAGCCTCTCGTAAGGTCCGTCTTGCAGGGCGAGCAACTCTCCGGAGGGCTCGCCCTTTCTCGTCTTGGGCCGCGTGTTGCTATAATGCGGCCCACTTTGCTGTCAACCTCGACGCCTTCCCCTTCGTGCCCACTCGCCCACCCTCCGCCCAAGGTGTCTCCTGATGAGTGACGGCGCGTTTCCTGACCGCCTCACCCAGCTTCGCGCACGCTGGGAATCCGACTCCTCCTCCCGTATCTTTCTCCAACTTGCGGAGGAGTACCGTCATCAGGGCCGGGTGCGGGAGGCGCTGGAGGTGCTGGAGAGAGGGCTCAAGGAGCATCCCGGCTACCTCTCGGCGCTGGTCGCCAAGGGGCGTTGCCTGCTGGAGCTGGGCGAGCCCGAGAAGTCGCGGGAGGTGCTGGAACGGGTGGTCAAACAGGACGCCACCCAGATGGTGGCCAACAAGCTGCTGGTGCGGGCCTACATCGAGACCGCCGAGCCCGAGCGGGCCCGTGAACGCCTCGACCTCTATACGCTGCTGAACGACAGCGATCCTGAAATCGAAGAGCTGCGCCGGAGGCTCCGCGCGATGGACCAACCGAGTCAGGCCGAGAATCCCCCGGCGGTGCCGGGCCGCCCCCTGCCGCCGCCTCGCGCGACGGGTGAGGACATCTTCGACCTCGGCCTGCCGGCGCCCCGCTCCGTCGCGGCCACGGCTCGGGTGGAAGAACCGTTCGCCGAGCTGTGGGTGCCGCCAGTGTCCGCGGCGCCCGCGGCGCCCGCGATTCCCGAGCCGGCGGCAATGCCCGTGGCACCCGCGGCAGCTCCGTCACCGGAGCCGGCCACTGCGCCCGCTGCATCCTCCGTGGCCGTGGTCGAGGAGCCTGAGCCGCCGCACGTCCTGTTTCCAGGCCTGGCGTCCCGCGAAAGCCGGCAGCGCTACCTCGCCGGTCTGGCCTCCGAAGGTCTGTTCCATCTCGATTTGACCTCGGAAGCGGTGGTGGCCTCGGCTGCCGTGCCCCCCGAGGTGCTGGCGCCGGAACCGGAACCCGTCCTGGCTGTCGAAGAGGCGCCGGCGCCGCCGGTTGTCTCAATGCCGGTTGCCGCGTCGCCGGCCGTGGCTGAGCCCGAGCCGACCGTCCAGCCCGAGCCGATCCTGGAGCCCGAGCCGAGCTTCGAACCCGAGCCCCTCGCCCAGCCCGAGCCCGTCGCCACGGCGACGCTCGGCGAGCTCTACCTGCGCCAGGGTTATCCGGCGGAAGCCGAGCGGATCTTCCGTGAAGTCCTGCGCCGCGAGCCGGAAAGCGCCGTGGCGCTACAGGGAATCGCGAAGCTCTCCCAACCGCCGGAAGCCGGCGGGCCTGCCGGTGTCCGGCCCCTCGATGCGCGCGAGCTGCTCGCGGGGTATCAGCCGGCCGGCCAGTCCGGCCCGGCGGAGGGGCGGGCTCGCAAGGCCTTTCTCCTGAGCCGTTACCTGGAGCGCATCCGGCGGGGAGGCCGGCGCGATGTTTCTTGACCAACTGAGCCAGATCTCCAATCGCATCGACGGCGCCTTGGCCCTGTCGCTGGTGGCCAAGGACGGCATGCCGGTGGAATCCGTCAGCTCCGACCCGGGCCTCGACCTCGAGGTCCTCGCCGCCGAGCTGGTCAATCAGGTGCGTTCGATCACCGAGAACCATCGCGAGCTCGAGGTCGGCGAGGTGCAGCATCTCTCGGTCACCACGGAGCGGTTGACGCTGATGGTAAGCTCCGTCGCCGCAGACTATTATCTGCTTCTCGTGCTGGGACCCGACGGCAACTATGGACGGGCTCGGTTCGAGCTCCGGCGAGCACGTCTGCTCCTGGAGGCGGATCTCTCCTGACGAGGAGCGCGGCGGCGAGCCAGGCGGCGCGGATCGGTGGCTACCCGCTCCGGGCGCGAGCTGCTGTGCGGCAGGAGCCTTGCAAAGGGGCATTCACGTGCTGACATTTGAACAGATCAAGGAACTGATCGAGCTGGTGTCTCTCAACCGGCTCCAGGGTCTCGAGCTCGAACGCTCGGGGTTTCGCCTCAAGATCGACGGCCAACTGGCGGCGCCCGGCGCGCCTACGGCGGTCGCGCCGCCGGCCGCGTCGGGCGGCGGGGTCCAGGCGCAGGCCGCCGCTCCGGCTCTCGCGACGACCGCGTCGCCTGCAGCGCCGGCGAGCGCGGCCCCGGCTCCAGCCGCCGCGGCGTCCGCCGGACCGCCGGCCGGCACCCATGTCCTCAACTCCCCGATCGTCGGCACTTTCTACCGCGCGCCATCGCCCGACGCTCCTTCCTTCTGCGAGGTCGGCTCGCGGGTGAAGAAGGGGCAGGTGCTCTGCATCATCGAGGCGATGAAGCTGATGAACGAGATCGAATCGGACACCGACGGGGTGATCGCCGAGATCTATCCCCAGAACGCCCAGGCCGTGGAGTTCGGCGAGCCCCTCTTCGCCATCCGGCCGGCCTAGAGCCGCTTAAGGCCGCCGATGTTCAAGAAGATCCTGATCGCCAACCGGGGCGAGATCGCGCTCCGCATCATCCAGGCCTGCAAGGAGCTGGGCATCCAGACGGTCGCCGTCTACTCGACCGCCGACCGCGACAGCCTGCACGTCACCTACGCCGACGAGGATGTCTGCATCGGCCCGCCGCCGTCGAAGCAGAGCTATCTCAACATTTCGTCCATCATTTCGGCCGCCGAGATCACCGGCGCCGACGCCGTCCATCCCGGCTACGGCTTTCTGGCCGAGAACGCTCACTTCGCCGAGGTTCTCCACGAGTGCAAGATCGGCTGGATCGGGCCGCGTCCGGAGGTCATTCGCCTGATGGGCGACAAGGCCAAGGCCCGGCAGACGGCCAAGGCCGCGGGCGTCCCCGTGCTCCCCGGCAGCCAGGAGCCGTTGCAGAGCGTCGAGGAGGCGCTGACCCTGGCGGCGGAGGTGGGCTACCCGGTGATCCTCAAGGCGTCGGCCGGGGGCGGCGGCCGCGGCATGCGCATCGTGCACGCCGAGGGCGACCTGCCCGGCCAGTTCGCCGCGGCGCAGAGCGAGGCCGAAAAAGCCTTCGGCGACGGCTCGGTCTACATCGAGAAGTACCTGATGGAGCCGCGGCACATCGAGTTTCAGGTCTTCGGCGACCAGCACGGCCGGGTGGTGCATCTGGGAGAGCGCGAATGCTCCATCCAGCGCCGGCATCAGAAGCTCATCGAGGAGTCGCCGTCGCCGGCTCTCAACCAGAAGATGCGCGAGGAGATGGGATCGGCGGCCGTACGCCTCTGCGAGGCCGTGGGCTATGAGAACGCCGGCACCATCGAGTTCCTCCTCGACGCCGACGGCCGCTTCTACTTCATGGAAATGAACACCCGCATCCAGGTCGAGCATCCGGTCACCGAGATGGTGACCGGCATGGACCTGGTGAAGATGCAGATCGAGGTGGCGGCCGGCCGGCGGCTGGAGATCCCGAACGGTCTCAAACCCCGGGGGCACGCCATCGAGTGCCGGGTCAACGCCGAGAATCCCGACACCTTCGCGCCCAGCCCCGGCCCGCTCAAGACCTTCCATCTGCCCGGCGGACCCGGCACCCGGGTGGACACCCACGGGTACGAAGACTACGTCATCCCGCCCTATTACGACTCCCTGGTGGCCAAGCTGATCGTCCACGACCGCACGCGGGAGTACGCGATCGCCCGGATGTGCCGGGCGCTCGACTTCTTCGTCGTCGAGGGTATCCACACTTCCATTCCCCTCCATCGGCGCATCCTCCGCGATCCGGACTTCATCGCCGGCCGGCTGTCGACGCGCTTCATGGAACGCTTCCTCCAGCGGGAAGGAAGGTCGGTCGACGGCGGCAAATGAGGTCTCCCCTCTATGCCATCGCCGATGCCGAGGCGCTCCGCCCCCGGCCGCTGCCCGCGGCGGTGGCCGAGATGGCGGCGGCGGGCGTGCGGTGGATTCAGCTTCGGGGCAAGCGGCTCACCGGGCAGCAGTGGTACTCGGCGCTGGCCGGCTGCTGCCGGGCTCTCGAAGGGAGCGGCGCGGAGCTCTGGGTGGACGATCGAGCGGACCTCGCGGCTCTCTTCGCCGTGCAGGGCCTCCACCTTGGGCAGGCGGACCTGCCCCCGGCCACGGCCCGGCGAGTGGTGGGCCGGAGCGTGAAGCTCGGCCTCTCCACGCACGATGAAGCGCAGCTCGCCGCGGCGGACGCCGACCCCGAGGTGGACGTGATCGCCGTCGGGCCGGTCTTCCCGACGACGGGCAAGGAACGGCCGGACCCGGTGGTGGGCCTCGACTTCGTCCGCCGGGCACGGGCGCGGACGTCGAAGCGTTTGGTGGCCATCGGCGGCATCGACGCGGGCAACGTGGCCGCGGTGCTGGCGGCCGGCGCCGACGCTGCGGCGGTACTGGGAGCGGTCTGCCGCAGAGAGACCGGCGACATTGGCGCTAACTGCCGCCGGCTGCTGGCCGCGGCCGGCGCCGCCAAGGATTCATGCGCGTCTACCTGACGGGCTTCATGGGTTGCGGCAAGACGACCGTCGGACGGCTGCTGGCTTCGCGACAGGGAGTGCCGTTCGTGGACCTCGACGAGGAAATCGAGCGCCGGGCGGGAATGACGGTGCGGGAGATCTTCGCCGAGCAGGGAGAATCGGCCTTCCGCCAGCTGGAGACCGAGCTTTTGCGCGACACTTCCCGGTTTCCGGACGTGGTGGTGTCAACCGGAGGCGGTACCATGGTGGCGGAGGCCAACGCGCGCTGGATCGGCGCCAACGGGCTCGCCGTGTGGCTGAACCCGCCGTTCGCCACCATCGTGGCCCGCATTGGCGCGCGGGGAAAGTCCGACCGGCCGCTGTTCCGCGACGAGGTTCAGGCCCTGTCGCTCTATCAGCAGCGGCTGCCCGCGTATCGCCGGGCGGACGTGACGGTCGACGTGGCGTCCGGAGAAGGGCCTGAGGAGATTGCGGCAAGGATTGCGTTGTTGATCAAGGATCGTTGACCGGGCGGCCCTGCGAATGGGACCGCTAATCGATCGCCGGAGTGACCGCCGACTGAACGCTGATTAGGGACCGACTTTTGCGCTACCTGATTCTTTCGGACATGCACGCCAACTGGGAGGCGTTCGAAGCCGTCTTGCGGCGGGCTCGCCGCAAGCGCTTCGACTCCGTCCTGGTGCTCGGCGACCTCGTGGGCTACGGCGCCGCGCCCAACCAGGTGGTCGACGCCGTGCGCGACCTCGGGCCCCATCTCCACACCGTGCGCGGCAATCACGACAAGGTGGTGACCGGCATCGATTCCGGCGGCAACTTCAATCAGACGGCCCTGGCGGCGGCGCAGTGGACCACCGGCCGGCTCACTCCGGCGAATCTCCGTTACGTCCGCAACCTTCCGCAGGGACCGGTGCAGATCGAGGAGGGGCTCGCCATCTGCCACGGCTCGCCGCTCGACGAGGACACCTACGTCTTCTCCGACGTCGACGCCTGGGAGATTTTCTCCCGCTTCCAGATGCCGGTGACCTTCTTCGGCCACACCCACATCCCGTCGCTCTTCTGGTTGGAAGGGCGCCTGCTGGGAGTGAAGGCGCTGCGCGGTACGAGCGGACGAATCCAGCTCAATCCCGGCGGCCGCTATCTCATCAATCCGGGTTCCATCGGCCAGCCCCGCGACCGCGATCCACGGGCCTCCTACATGACCTACGACAGCGTCAAGAGAGTCGTCCGCTGGTATCGCATCGAGTACCAGGTCCAGGAGTCCCAGCGCCGAATCCGCAAGGCCGGCTTGCCGCACACCCTGGCGGACCGGCTTGCGTTCGGGGCGTAGGTCGGCGCGGCCAGCCCTTGCCGGCAGCAACGAACCCTGCTAATTTCTGGTGGCGGTAGCAACGAACCCTGCTGGTTTCTGGTAGCTCCCGATGAATTCTCAATTACGACGCGTCCTTCTGGCGGAAAATCCCTGGCTCCGGGGAGAGGATCTTCTCGGCTGGATCCGGCGGTTCCTGCCGGCGAGCTACATCCCCCGGCGGCTACGGCTGACCGCCGACCATCGCGTCGTCCTCGTGGTGGGGCCGCGGCAAGTCGGTAAGTCGACACTGATCTGGAAAACCCTCGCGGAGGCGGCAGAGCCTGTTCTGTACGTCAACTGCGAGGAGCCTTCGATGCGGGAATGGCTCTCGTCCCCGGCGGAGTTCCTCGCGGACGTCGCAGAATATGCGGGCCAGGCGCGAGCTCTGTTTCTGGAGGAGGTCCAACGGCTGCCCGAGGCGGGGCTTTTTCTCAAGGGGCTGGTCGACCGCCGTCCCGGCCTGCGAATCTACGCCACCGGCAGCTCCTCGTTCGACCTGGAAGCGGCGACGCGCGAATCGCTGGCGGGCCGGGCTCAGCGCCACCTGCTGTTGCCGGTGTCTCTGGCCGAGGCCGGCAGCGTCCTTCCGGGGAATCCCCTCGCCCAGGAGGAAGGTCTGTCGCGGTTGGTGGAGAGGATGATGATCTTTGGCGGCTATCCGACCGTCTTCACTTCGGACGACCCGCGCCAGGAGCTGGCGTCCCTGGTCGAAGCGTTCGTGGTCCGCGATGCTTCGGACCGCTTCCGCATCCGGAATACCGCGGCCTTGCAAAAGATCCTGGAGCTGGCGGCAAGCCAGATCGGCAATCTGGTCAATCTCTCGGAATGGGCTGCGCTGAGCAACGTCAGCAACGACACGGTGGCCGACTACTGCCGGCTGCTCGAAGAGACCCACCTCATTCGCCTGGTGCGGCCTTTTGTCGGCGGCAAGCGGGCCGAGATCACCAGTGCGCGCAAGGTCTTTCTTCTCGACAACGGCATCCGCAATCAGCTTTTCGGGGGCTTTCAGCCCGCCGTGGATCGTCCCGACCGTGGAGCCCTGCTGGAGAACCTTGTGTTCACCGAGCTTGCGAAGACGGTCCATCCACTTCTGGATAGGCTCAGTACCTGGCGGAGCAAATCCGGAGCGGAGATGGACTTCGTGGTGGAACACCAAGGCCGGCTCCTGGCCTGTGAAGTCAAGGCGGGGGGCAACCGGGGCGGCTTGAGCCGGTCGGCCCGCAGCTTTCTGGACGCGTATCAGCCCGAGCAACTCCTGGTCGTCAACCGGCGGGATACACCGGAGGTCGAGATCGGCTCGACTCGCGTACGCTGTCTCCGCGCCGAAGAGCTTGCCGGCACCGTCGAGGCGTTTCTGGCCGTCGACAGGGTCCCTCCCTTTCTGACGCTCGGGGCGTAGGGCGGTCTCAGCCGGCGAGCTTCAGCGTACGCAGGATCTCGGCGAAGCGGGGCTCGCCGCGAAGGGATTCGAACCGGGGGTCGATCTTGAGCCACACCAAGGCGCCCTCGCGGGCCGCGAGCGCGGTGTCGAGCCATCCCAGCGCGATCGCCTTGTGCCCGAGAGCGGCGTGGATGCCGGCGATCTGCGAGGCGAAGGGCAGGCCGCGATTGGCCAGGCGCTCCAACTCGGCGAGAATCCTCTCCGCCTCCTTGCGTTTCCCAGCCAGAGCTTCCAGATAACCCGATGCCGAGAGCAGGTTGGCATCCCGCGGCGAGAGCTTCCGGGCGCGAGCGAAGGCGGCTCGCGCCTCGTCGAAGCGGCCCTGCTGGACTCGGGAGCGACCGATGAAGTAGTGGGCGGTCTCCAGAGCCGGATCGAGTCCGAGGGCCGCCGTCAGCTCCGTCACCGCCTCGTCGTAGCGGCGCGCCCAGTAGAGCCGATAGCCGAGCCCGGCGCGCACCCGGGCGTCGCCGGGCGCGAGGTCGACGGCCCGGCGCGCCTCTTTCACCGCCTCGTCGGAGCGGCCGGTCGCCTCCAGAAGGATGGCGTACCAGAGATGTGGCGTGGCCTTCCCGGGCTCGATCTCCAGGGCGCGCTGCAACTCCCCTTCGGCGCCCGCCCAGTCCCAGTCGGCGTGCATCCGGACGAAGCCCACCACGGCATGCGCGGCCGCCTGGCGATCGTCGAGGGCCAGCGCCTGCTGCGCAGCCTCCCGGGCCTGCGGGTAGTCATAGAGCAGGGCCCGCGTCTCGGCCAGTCCTGCGAAAGCGGGTGCGAACGTGCCATCGGCGGCGGTCGCCTGCTCGAAGTCCTTGAGCGCCGCGCGCAGGTCTTCGGTGGTTCTGCCGGCCAAGTGCTTTTGGCCCCGAGCATAAGCATCCGCGGCCGGAGATGGCAGCTCGGCGGGAGAGACCGTGGCGGCGGATGTCGTGATCCAGGCCCCGGCGAGCACCAAGGCGAGCCCTGCACGGCGGGTTAGCTTTCTCATGAAAGCTCAGTATAACGCCGGCCAGCCCTTTACGCCGCTCAATCTAGCCCGCCTTCGCCTCTGCCAACCGCTCCCGGAGGCGCATCTCCCGCAACCGTTGCGCCGTCGACAAGACGCCGCCGAGGATGACGACGTAGAGCCCGAACCAGACGAGCTGGATGAGCGGCTTGCGGGTTACGTCCACCGACAGCTTCATCGGGTTGGAGACGCCCGCCGCCTCCAGCTGCACGGCGCCGTTGGTGGCGTTGATGCCGGAGACGATGAGGGCGCCGCCGCCGGGCAATCCAACGGGCGGGGTCTCCACCTGGCCGCTCCGTGGGTTGAGCTTGTAGAGGGGCTCCAGGTCTACGGTCTGACCTCCGCGGGTGACCGCCAGCTTGGCGCCGATCGTCACCGGTTTGCCGGCGGCCATGGCGGCCATGGCGTTGCCTTGAGCCTGGAGATTGAAGCCCGTGAACTTGACCTCCATGTCGCCGAGGCGGCCCGTGTCTCCCTTGGCGAGCTGCAGCTTCGGCTGGCCGGGATCGAAGTCGATGGGCGAGACGTAGAGATCCTGGAACGGCGTCGTCCGGATGTCCGGGTTCGCCATCACCTGCTTGGTGCGCAGGTTCATGAACAGCTTGGGGTAGACCATGAAGGGCTTCTGCCCCGACCTGGCCACCATGACCTCCATGCGCTCCTTCTCGAAGCCATGACGGGGGATGAAACGCTTGAAGGTGAGGCTGACGTCGCCCACCTGGCGCGGCACGTTCTGGATCAGGGTGACCTTGGTGCTTTCGTCATAGCCGGACGAGGCGATGATGCCCAGCAGGATGACGCCCACGCCGACGTGGGCCAGATAGCCGCCGGCGCCACGCAGGCCGCTGACCTGGAACTTGCCCACCGTCTTCTGGAGGTTGGTGGCGAGCGCCAGGGAGGCAAGCAGCACGAAGGCGAGGTGGAACGGGTCGTGGACCTTCCACACCGCCGCGGCGACCGTCACCGCGACGGCGAAGATGCCAGGCGCGATCATCTTGCGGGCGATCTCGGAGAACTTGTTGCCCCGCCACGTGAGGTAGGGGACGAGCGAGAGGAGCAGCGCGATCAGGATGGCGATCGGCAGGCTCACCCGGTTGTAGAAGCTGGGGCCCACCTGGCTCGGGTTGGCCATCACCTTGGTCAGCAGCGGCGCCGAGGTGCCGGCGGTAATGACCACGGCCGCGGTGAGGATCGTAATCGTCGCCAGCACCATGAAGGTGCCGCGCGAAAGGAACGGGTCCTCGTTGGGCTCGGTGGGGATCTGCTTCCAGCGGCTGATCAGCAGGTACAGGCCGAGCAGGAAGAAGCCGCCCAGCAGCAGGGTGAGCCAGCCGGAGATGCCGAGGTCCACGAAGCTGTGCACCGAAAAGTCGGCCAGCACGCCCGAGCGGGTGAGGAACGTGCCGTAGAGCACCGAGATGTAGGTGAGAAAGGCGAGGACGTAGTTGGCCCGGCGGTAGCGGCCCTTGGCCCGCTCCATGTGCAGACCGTGGATCATCGTGGTGCCGAACAGGAAGGGAATGAACGAGGCGTTCTCCACCGGGTCCCAGCCCCAGTAGCCGCCCCAGCCCAGGGTCTTGTAGGCCCAGTAGCCCCCCATCGTGATGGCGGTGCCGAGGACGATGAAGCCGCCGAGGGCCCAGGGAAACGCCCGCTCCGCCCAGCCGTCATACTTGCGCCGCCAGAGCGAGGCCATGGCAAATGAGAAGGGGATGGCACTCGCCGCGTAGCCGATGAACATGATGGGCGGATGGATGACCATCCAGTTGTCCTGCAGCAGCGGGTTGAGACCGACGCCGTCGGTCGGCGACTTGCCGAGCATGAGGAACGGGTTCTCGCGCACCAGGATGAGGAGCAGCCCCATCAACGTCAGGGTGTAGACCCCCATGATGGCGGGCTCATTGGGGCCGGCCGTGCGGCGCACCAACAGTCCCAGCATCGCGCCCCAGAAAAGCCAGATCAGGAAGCTTCCCTTCTGCCCTGCCCAGAACGACGAGAACTGGTAGTAGGTCGGCAGGTCCATCCCTGAGTACTGATAGACGTACTCCACCCGGAAGTCGCGCATCATCAGCAGCAGAGACAGCATCGCCGCGGTGAGGAGGATGGAGAAGGCGAAGAAGCCGTACGATCGCCGCGCGAAGGTCCTGGCGGAGGTGTTGCCATTCTTGGCGTCTCCCGCGACCAGCGCCTGGGCATAGCCCCACATCGTGCAGAGGGCGAAGATGAGTGCGCACCACAGGGCGAGCGCTCCGGGGAGGAAGAGATGCGAGAGGTAGTTGCTCAGACTGGTCACGTAAGTCTCCTTCTCCGAGGGTAGCACCCGTACGGGCGCCCATCGATCCGGGGCAGCCACAAGGCTTTTGCCCCTACAGATCGTCTAGCCGTAGCTTTTCACTTCAGCGCCCTGGTATTTGCTCGGGCACTTCACCAGCAACTTCTGGGCCTCGAACTCCTTGGCCTTCTCGTCGTAGCGTCCGATGGCGACGATG
>DATIOS010000128.1:0-7074 GCA_035472915.1 Thermoanaerobaculia bacterium | reverse complement strand
GCGTCCCTACGCCAGCAGGTCCTGGTACTCGGGATGGCGGTCGATGTACACGCTGACGTACCAGCAGGAGGGGACCACCTTGTAGCCTCGTTTCCGAACATCGTCGAGGGCCTGCCGCACCAGCTCCTCCGCGATTCCCTTGCCCCGCAGCTCGGGTGGCACATAGGTATGCCAGAAGTCGAGCGTCTTATCCCCTGCCGGACCGTACTCGCAGACCGACTCGTGCTGGTCGACGACAGCGAAGTACTTCCTTCCCGGCTCGTCGTGCTTCACCTCGAGATTCATGCGTCCTCCTCTCCAAATGCTATTGACTCGCCTTTACCGTCACTCCACCGCCCGCGGTGTCGCCTGCAGCCAGACAACCCCGATCACGCCGCTCAAGGTGAGCAGGCAACCCACGATCTGGATCGGCGCCGGCCGGTCGCCCAGGAAGGCGGCGCCGAACAGCAGGGAGAGCACCACCGTGAGCTGCATCAGCACTCCCGCCTGGAGGTTCGTCACCCACCGGTAGGCATAGGTCATGAATAGCTGCGCGGAGATCGAGCCCAGGCCCACGCCGGCGAGAAGCAGCCATTCCCAGGGAGTTGGGCGCTTGAAGCTCGCGTAGGCGAAGGGGCCGGTCGCGATCAGGCCAAAAAGGGTCAGGCTGCCGTAGATCGACCACGAGCTTTCGGTGCGGCGAGCGGCGCGAATGGCGGCCACCGCCGCCCCGGTAAGCACCGCCGAGGTCATCGCCGCGAGCTCCCAGCGGCTGAAATGCAGGAGCTCGGCGAAGCCGCGTCCCCCGCCCGCGGCGAGCATCATTCCGGCCAGCGCCATAACGAGAGGGATCAGCAGCCGGCGGTCCACCCGCTCGCCAAGGAAGACCGCCGCAAAGCCGACGCTGAACACCGGCGAGACGTAGTTCAGCAGGGTCGCGATTCCCACCGGAATGTGGGCGATAGCCAGAAAGTACAGGAGGATGGCCAGGCCGCCAAAAACTCCCCGGTAAATCAACAGGTCGACCCGCTGGAAGTCGAGCGCCTGGCGCAGCAGCCGGGGCACGGCGAGGACCGGGACGGCCATGACCGCGAAGCGGATGAACGCCACCTCGCTGCCGGCAAGGCGCGCCGAGGCGAGCTTCGCCGCCAGCGCCATGAGCGCGAAGCAGACCGCGGAGGCGGCCATGATCAGCAACGGGCGCCGGGGGGACATCGGCGGATCATCTCGCACCTCCCTTACAATGGCCATCTCAGAGAGCGCCTTTCATCTCTTCCTTGAAGTGAAATATCGAAAGCGAGACCCCATGAACCTTCGCCGTAGCCTGATCCTGATTCCCCTCGCCGTGCTCCTGGCAGGTCCCCTTGCCGCGCAGACGCCTGCCCCGCCGTCCCCATTGACCGGGCGGATCGGCGACCGCGGCTTCCTCCAGGTGGAGTCGCCAAGCTTCGCCAAGCTGCCTCTCCAACAGAAACTGCTCGCCTGGCACCTGACGCGGGCGGCGATCCAGCTCGATCCCATCTTCTACGACCAGATGTCGTCCTACGGCCTGACGGCCAAGCGCCTCCTGGGCGCCCTCGCCGAGCATCCTGACCGGCTGCCGGAGTCGTCGCGACAGGCCATCGTCCAATATGCAACGCTCTTCCTCGCCAACGACGGCAATCACAACGAGACCACGGGCAAGAAGTTCCTGCCCGAGATCTCGTTCGAAGACTTCTCCAAGGCCGCCGAGACCGCGCGGGCCAAGGGCAGCCATCTTGGCACCCGGGAGCAACTCGCCAAGACGCTGAAGGCGCTGCAAACCCCCCTTTTCGATCCCAAGTTCGAGATCAGCCTGACCGAGAAGAATCCGCCGGCTGGCGAGGACATCCTCACCGCGTCCAGCAACAACTACTACCAGGGTGTGACGCTCAAGGATCTCACAGGCTTTGCCGAGAAGAATCCCCTGAATTCGCGGCTGGTGAAGAGGAACGGCCACCTCGTCGAGGAGGTCTACCGGGCCGGAACGCCGGACGGCGCCCCCGGCAAAAAACTGCCGCCCGGGCTCTATGCCAGAGAGCTCGCAGCGGTCAATCGTGAGCTCGAGGCGGCGGCCAAGGAAGCCGATCCGGCTCAGGCCAAAGTCCTCCGCGCCCTTGTCCACTACTACCAGACGGGCGACCCCAAAGACTGGCACGACTTCAATGTCCTCTGGCTGCGGAACGATGCCACGGTCGACTTCGCTTCCGGCTTCATCGAGGTTTACCGCGACGCCCGCGGCGCCAAGGGCTCGGCGCAGATGGTGGTCGCCGTGGTCGACCAGAAGCTCGCCCCGCTGATGCACAACCTCGCCGACAACGCGGTGTACTTCGAGAAGAAGGCGCCGTGGGAGGAGCGCTTCAAGAAGCTCGACGTCAAGCCGCCGGTCGCCAAGGCGATCGAGACCCTGGCCGCGACCGGCGACTTTCACGTCACGACGATCGGCGACAACCTGCCGAACGAGCAGGATATCCGCGAGCAATACGGCACCAAGAGCATCCTCCTGACCTCCTCGGTCAATGCCATCAACGCGACCCGCGGCGCCCGAGTGGCGGTCGAGTTCCTTCCCAACCCGGACGAAGGGGACCTCTTCACCAAACATGGCGGCTGGGCTGACAATCTGCACACCGCCTTGCACGAGATCATCGGCCATGGCTCCGGCAAGGTGACCGTCCCCAACGATCCTCCGACCTATCTGCGCGAGAACTATTCGACGCTCGAGGAGGCGCGTGCGGACCTCGTGGCGTACTGGAACATCTACGATCCAAAGCTTGCCGAGCTCGGAGTTCCCGATGTCCCCGAGGTGGGCAGCGAGCTTTACCGGCAAGCGGCGCGCGCCGCTCTGGTGGCGCTCAAGAACTACCCCACAGGCGATTCAGCGGCCGAGGACCACGACCGCTCACGAATCCTGGTTGCCAACTACCTGATCGAGGCCGGCGCCTTCGAACGCAGCCAGCAGAACGGCCACTGGTACATCACGGTCAAGGACTACGACCAGGCGCATGCCGCCGTGGGCAAGCTGTTGGCCGAGATCATGCGCATCAAGGCGACCGGCGACTACGAGGGAGGCAAGGCCCTGGTCGCCAAGTACGGAATCCACTTCGACCCCGCGGTGCGCGACGACGTGATCACCCGCTACAAGAAGCTCCAGCTCCCCATCTACAGCTCGGGCATCTATGCGGACCTTTCACCGATCAAAGACAAGAGCGGCAGAGTCACCGACGTGGCTATTTCCTATCCTCGCGACTTCCTTGCCCAGCAACTCGCCTGGGCGCGGGAAAACGGCACTCTGGGTTGGTAGAATCAATCCGCACCGCCAAAAGGAGATTCAACCAATGAGAGCTTCGCTGCGAAATTTGACCTTTCTGCTCCTCGCCGGCGCCTTGGCGGTGCCGGCGCAATCGGCGTCCGGACCGGCGGCACTGAACGCTCCTGAGCTCCAGGCTGCTACTTCTCAATTGGTCTCCCCGATCGAACGGCGAGTCCTCGCGGGAAACGTGGTCGAGTATTTCTTCAAAGTCCGCGTCGGCTCCGGTCCCTACGACGAAATCGGCGTCCATCGCGTGGTCAAGGAGACCGCGCCCAACCGGCCGGCTCGCGCCCGGCAGGCCGTCTTCCTCACCCATGGTGACATTTGGAACTTTCGCGCCGCCTTCCTCACCGGTGCCCACCCCATTCCAGTCTTCCTGGCTCAAAACGGCGTGGACGTCTGGGGGATCGACTTCCGCTGGACCTTCGTGCCGGGAACGGTGACGGACCTCAGCTTCATGAGGACCTGGGGTCTGGAGCAGGACGCCCGCGACCTCGGGATCGCCATCGGCGCGGCCCGCGTTACCCGCGGGCTTACCGGCAGCGGGCTCGGCAAGATCGACCTCCTAGGCTGGAGCCGCGGCGGCCAGATCGGCTACGCCTACCTCAACTACGAGGCCCAGCTCCCATCCGTACTGCGCCAGGTGAAGGGCTTCATTCCGGTCGACATCTACCTCAAGACCAACGTGCCGCAGCTCCAGTCCTTCGCCTGCCAGCGCGAGGCCAACACCGAGGCCAGCATCGCCGCGGGTGTCTTCGCGGCCAACTCGGGCGGATTGATCCAGGTTCTGGGCACCCTCGCCGTGTCCGATCCGAACGGCTCGTCGATCTTGAATGGTCCGCCGTTCAACCTTTCGGGCTACAACAACCGCCAGGCGGGTCTGCTCGTGGGCGAGGCGACTTATCTATTTCTGGCAGGCCTGGAGCCCGCGCCTTTCTATCACTTCACGGGCGGCAACTTCGAAGTCGAGGGTAAACCGTTCGGCCTGCTCTACACCAACGAGCAGAATCTCTTCGGCCTGGAGCAGGGCTCGGCGCCTTTCCAACCCAACCAGGAGCTCGCGGACGCCGATGCCTCAACCTGCGGCCAAACGCCGGTCGACTTCGACGACCATCTGGCACAGATCAAGGTGCCGATCCTCTACATGGGCGCCGGCGGCGGCTTCGGCGAGCTCGGCATATACACCACGACGCTCCTCGGCAGCACGGACGTGACGATCCACATCGTCCACAAAGTCCCCGCCACCCAGCGTCTTTCCGACTTCGGCCACGCCGATCTGTTCCTCGCGAACGACGCCCAGACGCTCGTCTGGCAGCCGATTCTGGATTGGGTGCGGGCGCACTGAGACGCAGGCAAGCCGGAAGCTCGCCGCGCTCTCCGGTGTTATCGTGAAGGACATGGCCGAGTGGGAAATTGACCGGGAACGCGACGAGGAGCTCGGCGTCCAGGAGCGGCGCAAGCGCAAGCGCGCCGGCAGATGGAAGGTTCTGCTCCACAACGACGAATACACCACGATGGAGTTCGTCGTCCACGTCCTCGTGACACACTTCCACAAGCCGCCGGCCGCGGCGACCCACATCATGCTGCAAGTCCACCAGAAGGGAATCGGCGTCGCGGGGATATATTCCAAGGAGGTGGCTGAGACCAAGGTGGCTGAAGTCACCGACGAGGCTCGGGTCCACGGCATGCCGTTGCGGCTGACAGCCGAGCCGTTAGAGGAAGACGAGGAAGAATGAAAATATCCGACGACCTGGAAATCTCCCTGTCCGTCGCCCTCTCCGAGGCAGGCCGGCTGGGTCATGAATACGCCGGCCTGGAGCACCTGCTTTACGCCCTCACCTTCGACTCCGAGACCGCCAAGGTCCTCAAGCACTCCGGTGCCGATCTCGACCGCGTCCGCGAGGATCTCTCCGAATACCTCTCAGAAGAGTTGGAGAAGATCGACGACGACGACCTCCACCCGCGCCTCACCCTGGGCGTCCAGCGCGTTCTCGCCCTGGCCGCGGCGCGGGTGGGCAGCTCCGGCAAAGACGAGGTCAATGGGCCGGATGTTCTCGTGACACTGTTCGATGAACCTGATTCCTACGCTATCCAGGTGCTCGAGAGCGAAGGCGTCAGCCGTCTCGACGTGGTTAGTTATCTCGCCCACGGCGTTTCACGCCTTCAGCCGCCCTACTTTGGCGGCGCCCGCAGCACCGAGCCGGCGGGCGACGACGAGGACGATGAGGAAGAACAGAGACCCGGCGGCGCTCCCTCTGGTGATCCCCTCAAGGCCTTCACCCAGGACCTCACCCTGCTGGCCGAACGGGGCGGCATCGACCCGCTGATCGGCCGCGAGCGGGAGATCCTGCGCACCCTGCACATCCTCCAGCGGCGGCGGAAGAACAATCCCATCTACGTCGGCGATCCCGGCGTGGGCAAGACCGCGCTGGTCGAGGGACTGGCCTTGAAGATCTCCAAGGGCGAAGTGCCCGAGCCCTTCCTCAAGACCCGCGTCTTTCGCCTGGACCTGGGCTCCCTGATCGCCGGCACGCGCTATCGCGGCGACTTCGAGAACCGGCTGAAAGCAGTGCTCCACGCCCTCGCCGAGCTCAAGAATCCGGTCCTCTTCATCGACGAGATCCACACCGTGGTAGGCGCGGGAAGCGCCGGCCGCGGAACCATGGACGCTTCAAACCTTCTCAAGCCCGCCCTCCAGGACGGTGCTCTGCGCTGTATCGGAGCCACCACCTGGGAAGAGTTCCGCCAGACCTTCCAGAGCGACCAGGCGCTGGCCCGCCGCTTCCAGAAAGTCGAGGTCACGGAGCCTTCGGCTGAGGAGACCACCAAGATCCTTCTCGGGCTCAAAGAGCGCTACGAGGCGCACCACGGCGTGACGTACCTGCCGGAGTCGATCGACAACGCGTCGCTCCTCGCCGACCGCTACATGCGCGACCGCAGGCTGCCGGACAAAGCGATCGACCTGATCGACGAGGCCGGCGCCGCCGTCGCCCTGCGCGGGGGTCAGGAGGTAACGGAGGCGGATCTCGAAGAGGTTCTGGCCACCATGGCGCAGATTCCTGCCCGCCGGGTGAAGGGGGGAGAGAAAGAGCAGCTACGCCACCTCGAAGAGGAGCTCAAGAAACAGGTCTTCGGGCAGGACGAAGCCATCGAGCGGCTCTCCTCCGCCATCAAAGTGGCACGCGCCGGTCTGCGCGATCCCCAGAAGCCGGTCGGCGCCTTCCTGCTCACCGGCCCCACCGGTGTCGGCAAGACCGAAGTGGCCAAGAGCCTTGCCGAAGTGCTGGGCATCTCTTTCCTCCGCTTCGACATGAGCGAGTACATGGAGAGCCACACCGTCTCGCGGCTGGTGGGCGCGCCTCCCGGTTACGTCGGCTTCGACCGCGGCGGCCTGCTGACGGAAGCGGTGGCCAAGAGCCCGCACGCCGTGCTCCTGCTCGACGAGATCGAAAAGGCCCACCAGGACGTCTTCAACATCCTCCTCCAGGTGATGGACCACGGCACGCTGACGGACACCAACGGCAAGCCCACGGACTTCCGGCACGTCATCCTGCTGATGACCTCCAACGTCGGAGCCCGCGAGCTGGCCCAGAGAGCCTTGGGCTTCAGCGAGCTCGCCGAAGGCACGCCGCGCAGTCCCAAGGACACGGACGCCGACCGCGCCGTCGAGCGGCTCTTCAGCCCCGAGTTCAGAAACCGCCTAGACGCCCGCCTCCGCTTCAACGCCCTCTCACCGCAAGTGATGGAACAGATCGTCGACAAGTTCA
>DATIOS010000127.1:0-7976 GCA_035472915.1 Thermoanaerobaculia bacterium | reverse complement strand
GGTTTCGCGAGAGGAGGCCTTGGCGGGGCTCCCCAGGATGAGGGATCTCTATCTGGCGCGCCTCGAACGCTCACTCGAACGGCAGGGCATGACGCTCCTGCCGGCCGTGGAGGAGCTGCTGGGCAGACTCGCGGCGCGAGACGACGTGGTCATTGCGCTGCTCACCGGCAACTGGGAGCCGGGAGCGCGGACCAAGCTGTCGCGCTTCGATCTCAATCGGTTCTTCGACTTCGGGGCCTTCGGCTGCGACGGTATCGACCGCACCGAGCTGCCGCCGGTGGCGCTGGCCCGTGCGGCGAAGGTTGCCGGCCGGGAGTTCCATCCCGCCGAGAGCCTGATCGTGGGCGACAGCGTCCACGACGTCACCTGCGGCCACGATCACGGCATTCCGGTCCTCGCCGTGGCCACCGGCCGCACCCGACCGGAGGCCCTGCGCGAAGCCGGCCCCGACTGGCTCGTTCCCGATCTGCGGGAAGCCGCCACAGCCGTGCCCTGGCTGGCGGGGTGAGGGAAAGCGCCCTGCGGGGCTTCCCGCCCAAAGACCCTCATCACCCCGGCCCTCTTCTCCCGCCCCCTCCGCACCCCCCTCACCGGGAGAAGAGGGAGAACAGCAAGTCCCCTCATTAATCCGACCCTCTTTTCCTATCGCCCTCCCCCCAACCGGAGAAGTGAGAGAGCAAGGCAAAAACGCCCCAGGGGTACCCTCTCCCGGTGAGGGGGGTTGGGCGGGGGCGGGAGAGGGGCAGGGGAAGGGGCAGGGGTGAGGGTCTTCGGGCGGGGGGACGCCGAGGCAGGTTAGCGCCTATGCCGCCTCGACCAGGCCTCCCGCCTGCTTCCACTCGGCCATGCCGTTGGTGAGCTCCACCACCCGGTGGGCACCCAAGTGGCGCAGCGCGAGGCTCGTCCGGCGAATCGCGGGATCCTGGGGTCCGCTGCCAACCACGAAAAGCTCGGTCCCCGAGCTCGTGCCCGGGGGCAGGGCGGTCAGCCCGTCGGGTCCGGCGGCGTAGGCTCCCGGAATATGGCCTTGGTTGTAGTCCCCTCGCCAGCGCACGTCGACGACGCAGAACGGCGGGAAGGGACGGCGCAGCCGGCGGATCAGCTCCGCGGCGTGGGTTTGAAAGATCACCCCGTCGAAATGCGGGTCCATGGCACCTCCTTTGGCGCCGCGATGCTACCTCATGCGCGCCGGATCATGCGCCATGGCCCCACGCCGGCCCGCGGCTTCGCCGCCGTCCGCCCCTTCAAGCGGTCCAGCAGCACTTCGCAGGGGTCGCCAAGTCCCTCGATGGCCTTGACCAGCATCACGCGGAAATTACGCTTGTGGGCGATGTCCCGCAGGACACTGGTGCACGTAGGGCACTGCCGCAACAGGTGGCGTACGAACCGCATGGATTCAGACTGGGGGAGCTCCGACCGGAAGAACAGCTCGGCCGTGTCGCGCGAAAAGTGCTCGTCTCTCATTCCGAAATCCCTCCCAATGGACAGTTCAAATACGAATCTCAACAGACCTTCATGAAATAGACGTTGCCGAAGGCCGGAATTTTGGGACAAAAAAGAATGCGCCGGGTTGAAAGACTCCAAATCGTGGGAAACGGGAACCAAGTCGCCACGGCGAGGATTCGCCTCGCGGACGGTAGCCCATCCGTTTAAGAAGACACTGAAGCAGTCGCTACAGGTGAGCGCGGAACCAGCGCTGGGTGGCGTTGAGGGCCTGGATGAGCTGAGGTGTGGGGCCGGCGAAGGGGTGGCGGCTGCCGAAAGTGTGGCTGGCTCCCGGAATCACCCGCAGCTCGTGCTCGCCCGTGGCGATCGCCGCCAGCCGCAGGCCGTCGTCCGCGGGCACGATCTCGTCCTCGCCGCCGTGGACGATCAACCAGGGCGCGCGCAAGGCTGCGGCGGCGGTGAGGACGTCCTGGTTCGTTGTCGCCGCCCAGGTCACCAGGGCACGCACCCTGTCGATCCAAGGGGAACGGGCGGCTGCAAGAATCGCTTTGCCGCCCTCCTGGCCATAACCGAAGAGGCCCAGGCGGCGGCGGTCGACCCGGCCGGGCGCGAGGGTCTCGCCCGTGGCTTCAAGGACGGTCAGTACATCCGCCGGTTCGCGGCTCTCGGAGCGGATGGCGACGAAGCCCCGCGCGGCAAGCAGCGCGGCAAGGTAGGGAATGAAGCCCCATTCCATGGAGCCCTTGACGCTGTGGCAGATCACCACGGCTGGACGCTCGCCCGGAGCTGCCGGCAGGTCGATGAGGCCGTTCAGGGAGGAATCGGAGGTCTTCAGTTGGAAGGGAATCGTCTCGCCGGCGTCATTCACGTAGGGAATTGTAGACTGGGGACATGTCGACCTCCCCGCCAAAGCCTCTGCCCCTCGCCAAGCTCCACCAGCGGCTCTCGGCCGTTCTCGGAACCGTGGACGGAAACGCCACCGCGCCCCTGCATTACGGTTCGGTCGCCAAGGAGGTCCGGGCTCTGCGCGAGGGGTGTGGCCTCGTCGATCGTTCATGGACCGGGCGTCTGGAGCTGCTGGGAGCGGACCGCCACCGGTTTCTCAACGCTTATGTGACCTGCGAGGTCAAGGGCCTTTCTCCCGGTGAGGGGGCCTATGGCTTTTTCACCAGTCCGAAGGGGGGAATCCTCTCGGACGTCGTGGTGCTCGTCCACGCGGATCGTCTCTGGCTCCAGCTTCCTGCAGGGCAGGACGGGATCATCTCCGCTCACCTCCAGAAGTACATCCTCGCGGACCGCGTTGAGGTGCGCACCCTGGAGGACATGCTGCCCATCTCTCTCCTGGGTCCCCGAGCTACCGAGATACTGGGAAGTGAGATACCGGAACGCGGCGACTGGCGTCATGTTCGGACGAAGGTTCATGGCACCGAGGTGGCGCTCCAGCGCACCGGCCGTCTGGGCGCCGAGGCCTACACCCTCTGGGTATCCGCTTCCATTGCGGGCCACTTGATCGAGGACCTGCTGGCTCTTCCTGGCGTGGTCCCCGTCGGCTTCGAGGCCTTGGAGGTGCTGCGCACCGAGGCGGGCATCGCGCGCTTCGGCCGCGACTTTGGCGCCGAGAACTTTCCCCAGGAAACGGGAGCCGAGGTCGACTCGGTGAGCTATACCAAGGGCTGCTACCTGGGCCAGGAGGTGGTGGCCCGCATCCACTACCGGGGCGGGGTGCAGAAGACTCTCAAGGGTCTCGACTTCGGCGCCGGTCCCGCTCCCGCGCCGGGAACCGCCCTCCTTCACGAAGGGCGCGAATCCGGTATCGCTACCACCGTGGTCAATTCCATGGCGCTCGGCCGGCCCATCGGCCTCGCCATCCTCCACCGCCGGGCGGCGGAGCCTGGCACCCGGCTGGAGCTTGCGGCCGGGGGAGTGGCGGAGGTGAGGGAGTTGCCGTTCGTTCCAGGTCCGGACTAGACCGCGAACGAGGAGCCGCAGCCGCAGGTGCCGGCGGCCTTTGGGTTGTTGAACTTGAACCCCGCTCCTGCCATGCCGAGGACGTAGTCGATGCTGGTGCCCTCGAGGTAGCGCGCGCTCACGGCGTCGACGTAGACCGTCAGGCCGCTCTGCTCATAGACCCAGTCGGTCTCCCGGGCCTCGCTCTCATAGTCGAGGGCATATTCAAAACCGCTACAGCCGCCGCCTCGGACTGCGACCCGCAGACCATGGGAGGGATCGATCCCCTCCTGGTCGCGGGTGATCTTCACCATCTCCACCGCCTTGGGGGTCAGCGTGACGGGGAATTCCGACGGGGGGGGTGCGGCTTGTGGATTCGGGGTCTGAACCTGCTCGGTATTTTCCATTTTGAGGCTCCTTGCCGCCCGCGTGGCCGGCATCATCAATCAAGATACCGGGGGGCAGAGGGCTTGTCAAATTCTGTCTCAAGGATGAGAACGGATCTTCGATGAGCGACATTTCAGCGCGCCTTGCGAGTCTCTCACCCCGCAAGCGGGAGCTTCTCCTGCGCCAGCTTGCCTCCCGGCAGGCGCTCGGGACGACGGACCGCATACCCCGCCAGCCGCGAGACACGAATCGCTTTCCCGTGTCCTTCTCCCAGCTCCGGGAGTGGCTCCTGGAGCAGCTCGATCCCGGGACCGCGGCCTACAATCTCCCTGGCGGTGCGCGCGTTCTGGGGCCCCTCGACCTCGACGCGCTGCGCTGCAGCGTGGGGGAGATCGTGCGGCGCCATGAGTCGCTGCGCACGACGTTCCAGCCCCCGGACCGGGCAAGCTCGGGCGAGCCCGTTCAGGTCCTTGACCCCGGCGCCACGGTCGACGTGCCCCTCCTCGATCTTTCCGCCTTGCCGCCTGCCGTGCGGGACGCCGAGGCCGGAAGGCTGATCGCGGCGGAGCGGCGGTTGCCGTTCGACCTCGGGGCCGGGCCGCTGCTGCGGTTCTTCGTCCTGCGGCTTGGCCGCGAGGATCACCTGGCGCCTTTCTCGATGCATCACATCATCTCGGACGGCTGGTCCACCGCCCTGCTCTACGCGGAGCTTGTCGCGCTCTACGAGGCGTTTTCGACCGGTGCGCCGTCGCCGCTGCCTGAGCTTCCCGTTCAGTACGCGGATTTCGCCGTCTGGCAGCGCGAGCGGCTGCAAGGCGAATTCCTGGAAGAGCAGGTGGGCTATTGGCGCGATCAGCTCGCCGGGTCGCCGCCGCTTCTCAACTTCCCCACGGACCGGCCGCGCCCGCCCGTTCAGAGGTTGCGGGGAGCTGTCGCTCCCATTACCTTCGGTCCCGCTCTGGTCCAGGCCGCCAAGGCCCTCGGGCAGCGCGAAGGGGCGAGCCTCTTCATGGTGCTCCTCGCCGCCTTTCAAGCGCTTCTCGCCCGCTGGACGGGAGAGGACGACGTGCCGGTTGGCACCTTCAGCGGCAACCGCGGACGCGCCGAGCTTGAAAAGCTCATCGGCTTCTTCATCAATACCCTGGTCCTGCGCACCCGGCTGGAGGAGCCTATGGGCTTCGGCGCTCTGGTGGCTCGGGTGCGGGACGTGACGCTCGGCGCCTTCGCCCACCAGGAGGTGCCATTCGAGAAGCTGTTGGAAGAGCTTCGACTGGACCGGAATCTCTCCCATACCCCCCTGTTCCAGGCGCTCTTCGTGCTGCACAACTATCCGCTCCAGGCGGTGGAGCTGTCGCGGGTACGCCTGCAGCCTCTAATTGAAGACGGAACCGAGGCACACCTCAACTTCGACTTGGAGCTTGTCCTCCGGGAAGTGGATGACGAAGTGCAGGGCGTCGCCGGTTACAACGCCGAGCTGTTCGACGCCGGGACGATCGAGCGGTTGAACCGGCACCTGAAGACGCTGCTGGAGTTGGCCCTGGGGGAGCCGGAGCGGCCGGTGCACGAGCTGCCGCTGCTCGACCCGGCGGAGCGCGAACAGCTTCTAAAGGAATGGAGCGGCGCAGCGGTGCTCCCGGAGGCGGTGCCTCCGCCGGTCCACCGTCTCTTCTCCGCCCAGGCGGCGCGCACTCCCGAGGCTGTCGCCGTGGAGCACGGTGGCGTGCGCACCACCTACCGCGAGTTGGAGGAGCGCTCGAACCGCCTCGCCCGCCATCTTCAGGTGCTGGGAGTGGGGCCGGAGACCGTGGTGGGCATTGCCGCGGACCGCTCGCTGGAGCTTGTGACGGGCCTGCTGGCCGTGCTCAAGGCGGGCGGCGCCTATCTGCCTCTCGACCCCGCCTATCCGCCGGATCGCCTGACCTGGATGCTGGCGGATTCGGGCACGGCCCTGCTGCTGACTCGGCGGGAGCTGGCGTCGCGGTGGCCGGAAGCGCGGACGGTGTTCCTGGAGGACGAAGAGAGGGACGAAAGGGACCTTAAGGACCTCAGCGACTGGAATCCGGGCAATGCGGCTTACATCCTCTATACCTCGGGCTCCACGGGCCGGCCCAAGGGAGTAGTGGTGGAGCACCGGTCGCTGGCCGCCTATGCCCTGGACGCGGCGGCGGCCTATGGCTTGGGCCCGGGCGAGCGGGCATTGCAACTCGCCTCCGTCAGCTTCGACACCAGCGCCGAGGAAATCTATCCGGCCCTGGTGTCGGGGGCGACGCTGGTGCTGCGGCCGGAGTGGATGCTCGATACGATTCCGCGTTTCCTGGCCGAGTTGGACCGCCGGGGGATCACGGTCCTCAATCTGCCGACCGCCTACTGGCATACCTTGGCGGCTGGGCTGGACGGCGCGGTGCTCCCCCGCGGAGTGCGGCGGGTGATCATCGGCGGCGAGCAGGCCCTTCCGGATGCTCTGGCTCAGTGGCGACGGGGGACGTCGGGCCACAAGGCTCGGCTGGTTAACACCTACGGACCCACCGAGACAACCATCGTCGCCACCCGTCAGGAGCTTGCCGGAGGAGCGTCCACTTCCACAATTCCCATCGGGTGGCCTATCGCAGGAGCCAGGGTCTACGTGGTTGACCGCCGGCTCCAGCTGGTGCCGCCCGGCGTGGCCGGCGAGCTGCTGGTCGGTGGAGTGGGGCTTTCGCGAGGCTATCTCGGCCGGCCGGAGCTGACGGCGGCGGCCTTCGTCCCCGATCCTTTCGGTACGGTTCCGGGGGATCGTCTCTACAGGACGGGCGACCTCGTCCGTTATCAGTCCGGTGGGATCCTGGAGTTCCTGGGGCGCATCGACGGGCAGGTGAAAATCCGGGGTTTCCGGGTGGAGACGGGGGAGATCGAGAGCGTATTGACGGCCCATCCTGGCGTCTGCGGCGCCGCCGTGATCCTGCGCGAGGACGATCCGGGCTCTCCTCGACTGGTGGCCTACATGGTTGGGACCGGCGGGGCCGAGCCGCCTTCCACCACGGAGCTGTGCCGCTTCCTCGCCGACCGTCTGCCCGAGCACATGGTGCCCGCGGCCTTCGTGGCCTTGCCGGCCCTTCCTCTCACCGGCAGCGGCAAGGTGGATCGCCGAGCCCTCCCCCTGCCCGGCGGCGAGCGTCCACGCCTGGAGCGGGAGTACGTGCCGCCCGCCTCCGACGTCGAAGAGGCGCTGGTCGAGATCTGGGCGGAATCCTTGGGAATCGCCCGCGTCGGCGTCCAGGACAACTTCTTCGAGCTGGGCGGCCACTCCTTGCTCGCCACCCAGGTGATCACCCGCATCCGCGAGCGCCTGCGGGTCGACGTGCCCCTCATCGCCCTTTTCCAGATGCCGACCGTCGAGCATCTCGCGGTACTGGTGGAAGAGAAGATCCTCGACGCCCTGGAGGCGCTGGAAGACGCGGAGGTTCAGGCGTTGGTGGGCGGGGGCAGGGAATCCAAACTATGACCTGGGTCGGCCGAGCGACTCCCCTTGCTCCTCCTGATAGTCCAGAGGTAATCTCTCTCTTACCATGATCAAGCCTCTCATCACCCGCTCTCCAGACGTGATGGGGGGTACTCCTGTGTTCGCCGGAACCCGCGTTCCTGTTCAGACCCTGATCGACTATCTCGAGGGTGGCGAGACTCTGGACGATTTTCTCGAGGGCTTCCCGACGGTGAGTCGCGAGCAGGTCGTGGCCTTCCTGGAAGAAGCCAAGGATCGCATGGTGGCTGCCGCCTAGTGAGGATACTCCTCGACGAGTGCATCGACCGCCGGCTCGCAAACGACATCGCGGGACATGAGGTCAAGACGGCCCCCCAGATGGGGTGGGCATCCATCAAGAATGGCGAGTTGCTCGCTCTCGCCGAACAGCAATTCGAGATCTTCGTCACGGCGGACCGCAATTTGTCGTTTCAGCAGCATCTTCCCCGTTACAGCCTTGCCGTGATCGTCCTGCGCGCGATGAATTGCAGACGGTTGGACACTCCAGGTCCGGCTGACGTGTATCTCCGGACAGCGCTCTTCGGCAGCTGATTCGTGCTGGCCTGGACTGCGGCCGTGCGGCCGTACGCCTACTGGAGATCGCGATCGCGGATCAGCCGCGTGACCGCTTCGCCCGAGAGCTCGAACAGCTCTTGCAGGGTGCCGAGCACCTCCGCGTCCTCGACGCCCATCTCGCCGT
>DATIOS010000126.1:0-3036 GCA_035472915.1 Thermoanaerobaculia bacterium | reverse complement strand
AAGCAGGGCGAACGCAAGCTGGTGGTGGAGTTTACCAACTATGCGTACAAGGAAGGGGAATACGACCGCAATTTGTACGTGCACGGAGTTACGCTCAAGTTTTTGAAGTAAGCCGCACAAAAGCGCTCATCGACGCCGGCGCCCGCCTCAGTCCCGAGGCGGCGGGCAAGCTGCTCAAAGATCATCAGGACGACAAGCGCCGGGTGGCGCTGGTGAACAGGGCACGAGGGAAGTAGGGGGGCTTTGTCGCGATCGGCAACATCGACTCCCTTCACCCCCGCCCAAAACCCTCATCACCCCAGCCCTCTTCTCCCGACCACCCCATCCCCCTCGCCGGGAGAAGAGGGAGAACAGCAGGACGGCCCCAGCCGGTTCCCCTCTCCCGGGGAGGGGGATGGGGTGGTCGGGAGAGGGGCAGGGGTGAGGGTCTTGGGCGGGGGACCTCTGAGCCAGCAAGGTCAGCGCCTATAGGCTACGCCCTTACGGCCGCGCCACGTCCGTCACCACCACTCGCCCATTCAACGGCTTGACCTCCCGGCGGTTGCCGCCGGGAAATATCTTTTGGAGCTCCTCGATATCCGTTGTGGCCAGCTCGATGGCGTCGTGGTAGACGATCCACTGATAGCCCTGGCCGCAGGGGGGTATCGTCAGCGAGCCGGCGTAGCGGAACGAGGTGCGGCCGCTCGGCAACAGGCGGGCCAGATTGATTTCCCCGATCTTGCCCACGTCTCCCTTCTTCTTCGGCAGGTCCTGCCAGATCTTCGCGAGCTCCGGATTGGTCGTTCCATTCTTGATAAAGACACCGATCGCCACCACTCGGCCACCGGAAGAAACGTTGACGAAATGCATTTCGATCGGCCGTTCGTTGCCGCGGATCTTGTGCTCGCTGGGAGTATGGAAATGAAACTGTTTCAGCTCGTAGGCCATGCCGTCGAGCCGTAGCGACGCCGCACCCGCGGGGATTTCGATCTTGATGGTGTGGCCGTCGTTGATCGACGTCAGGCCGGGAACCTTGCCGTACGAGGAAAAATCGACGGCAGGAAGAGTCTGTTGTTTCGGATTGAAGATGTCGATGGGCGACTGCTCGCCGCCCGTTCCGCACTCGGAGTAGCAGGGCGACAGCGAGGCCCAGTTCTCCGGCGCCTCGTATCCCCAAGGCACCTCGCAGCAATTGACCGGGCGCGGCTGCGGCGCCGGACCTGGAGGCGCGCAGGCGGCGGCCACCAGTCCCAGGCAAAGAACGGCAAATCGGCGAAACCTCGAGATCTGCATGGGACTCCTCCGAATTCAGTTCCGCATCAGGCGGAACGCGACGAAGATGCCGGCGAAGATCAGCCCCGAGATCCGCAGATTGCGGAGCGTTTCCGGGCGGGTCGGCAAACCTGCGATGGTGCCGAATTTTCGCTCCAGCCGCTGAGGATTCACCCGCGCCAGTAGCCTGCGCACACTACTCGCGGGCACGGCGAAGTTGAGACTCTGTCCACCGTCATAGAAGGCCACGGCGACACCCACCACCTCGCCGTTGAGATTCATCACCGGCGAGCCGCTCGAGCCTTCGGAGATCGGCGCGGTGATCTGAAGCAGCGGCCCCTTGATGAAATCCGGTTCTTCGTCGATGCCGTTCTCGCGGTAGGCCGAGACGATGCCGTCCGACAGGGTGCTGGCGAAACCCAGCGGATTGCCGAGCACCACCACCCGCTCGCCCGGCTCCGTCGGTCCCGGCCGGACCAGGGGGAGCGGCTGGAGATGATGGGCCGGAGCCTTGAGGATGGCGAGGTCGTGATCCGCATCCTGGGCGAGGACTCCCGGCAGCTCGAGGACGCTCTTGTCGGGCAGCACCGCCTGCATCCGCGAGGCGCCCTCCACCACGTGATGATTGGTGAGGATGTAGCCGCCGTGGATGACGAAGCCCGTCCCCTCGGACACCGCCTGCCCCCCGGCGTCGAGGTTCTTCAGCAGCACGACCGAGCCGCGAGCCCGATGATTGAGCTCCTTTAGATCCACCGCCGCGAGGGGCGCCGCCAGAGCGAGCGCGGCAAGACAGGCCAACATGCGGGACGAAGTCATCGGAGTTTCTCGGTAATACGGTCTCAGGCGAGCTTACCGCAGGGCTCGCTGGCAGGGAAGGCGGCACCAGGAGGCCCTCATCACCCCGGCCCTCTTCTCCCAGCCTCCCCCCCGCCTGACGGGAGAAGAGGGAGAGGTTTGACGAGTTGGTTGAGGTCTCGATACCGATACCAGCCAATGTAGAGACGCCCGCGGGGAACCCCGCGGGGCGTCTCCTCGGAGCGAGATCCTCGTAGCCACCTGGAAGATCTGAACACCGACGAAAACACGCCCCGGAACGTTCCGAAATCAGAGAGGGCGACGCTTCGAATGAGACGCCCCACGGGGTTCCCCGTAGGGCGTCTCTACAATGGCAGCCGGCAGGTCAAAAAATTGGGCGCTACACTACGCCTCCATGAAAGCCCTCTGCTTCGACTGCTTCGGCGCCGCCGACGTCCTCGATTACCGCGACCTCCCGGATCCGCGGCCCGGCGCCGGAGAGCTTCTCGTCCGCATGCGGGCGATCGGGCTCAACTTCGCGGACGTCTATCGCCGGCAGGGGAAGTATCACCTCCAGGGAGACCCGCCGTGGGTGCTTGGCTACGAGGGCGCGGGCGTCGTCGAGTCCCTCGGCGAGGGCGTCTCCGGCTTCGCGGCCGGCGATCGCGTCGGGTTCGCGGACGTGCCGCTCGCCAACGCCGAGCTGGTCGTGGTGCCTGAGGAGAAGGCGATTCCGCTGCCGGAGTCCATCTCCTTCGAAACCGCCGCGGCGATCCTCCTTCAGGGTCTCACCGCTCACTACTTGACGCAGGATAGCCACGACGTCCTACTCGGCGAGACCGTGCTCGTTCACGCCGCGGCGGGCGGCGTCGGCCTTCTCCTCACCCAGATGATTGCCGCCCTGGGAGGCCGCGTCCTCGCCCTCACCTCCTCCGAGACCAAAGCGGACGCCGCCTATGAGGCCGGCGCCGAGAGCGTCGCCCTGTACAG
>DATIOS010000125.1:0-8580 GCA_035472915.1 Thermoanaerobaculia bacterium | reverse complement strand
TTACGCAACACGAATAGCGTCCTTCTCGACATAGGGGCGGACGGCCTCCCGGAGACCGGACTCGGTGACGAGGTCGACCTTGGCACCGAGGAGGTCTTCTAGGAAAATCCGTAGCTTCATATAGCTGGAGAAGGTCGCCTTCTCCCGAAAGCTGACGAGGAGATCCACATCGCTGCCAGCCGAGGCCTCC
The DNA here is from genome assembly GCA_035472915.1 of Thermoanaerobaculia bacterium. Taxonomy (GTDB): domain Bacteria; phylum Acidobacteriota; class Thermoanaerobaculia; order Multivoradales; family UBA5704; genus DATARR01. Next base: position 8,390 of record DATIOS010000125.1, on the reverse strand, counting down.
TCGCGCGCCACGGAGCCGAATAGGCGCAGAGACTGGACACCGAAGCCTTCCAGGTCGGATCGGTGTGCCGTTAGAGCCGAGAGAACGTCGTCGCGCCCCATGAGCTTGACTTTACCATTATCTGGGCGTCAGGGCGGCCCCTCCCCTGCTCTTCATCTCCGAAAGTCCTTGAGCTCCCGATGTACGGCCGATCAACTCCAGTGGGCCGAGAAGCTCGACCTGCAGCACCAGGCTGAGGAGCAGGCTCTCTGCAATCTCTCGTGTCTCTTGGAGCGGAAGCTCGCGGAGCCTTTCGACCCAAACTTTGCTGAGATCCTCGAGCGAGGGCCAGACTCTGGACGGATCAGGATTGAAGACCGGTGGAGCTTGCAGGGAATTAGCATAGAATTGGATTTTCCACCACCGACTGACCGATTTGCCGGCGACGCGGTGGTGCAGGAAGGAGATCACATGGCCTTGGTGGTTCGAGCGTTCCCCGTGCTTGAGGGAAAGGAAAGCGTTGTGCGGGCCTTCGCCAAGTCTCTGGCGACCGACCGCGCGGCAGATGTGGCGCACTTTTATAGCTGCTTCGGCGTCCAGTATGAGTCTTGGCACCTGCAGGAGACTCCCAATGGGCTCTGGGTCATCGCAGTGACAGATATCGATGCACCCACAAAGCGGGCGGAGCAGTACTCGGCGTCGCATGCCGAGTTCGACGAGTGGTTCAAAGCGCGGGTTCTTGAGCTGAGTGGGATCGACCCCACCACGCAGCCACTTGGGCCTCCGACAGAAAGGATTTTCGCCTGGCCTGCTGCGGGTGAAGGTTCGTCGACCTACGAGGCTTGAAAAAAAGCTGGCGCCGACATACCGCGGAACGTCGAGCGGCCAGCGCCAATCACTGCCGCCGGTCGTTGAGAATCGAAACGTAGGCCCGCCACGGGCCCACCTCGTCGGCATAGGCCTTTGCCATGACCCTGGCGATCTGCCCCACGTGGTCCAAATCGTGGACAACCCATGTCGCCAGCAATTGCCGCAGCGTTACCACCCCAAGCTCGGGGTGCTCCCCTGTTCTCTCCAGTTTCTCACGCGACAACTTCAATGCCCGAAGCTCGACCAGGTTCTCAGCCCGCAGCTGTGCGAAGGTCTTCAGCAGCTCGTTTAGACCCTTTCCTCGGCTTTCGGCAAACATGGCAGTCCGATCGAAGGGCTCGAAGGGTCGTGCATCACCGGCGAGGATGTGCCGAGCGCGAGGCATCCAGTCCGTGCGTTCGCCGTGAATCAAATGCCCGAGGACGTCGAACGGGCTCCAGGTTCCCTCTCCCTCGGTGGCAAGCACCCAAGTCGAAGACAGCCCGGAAAGCAGCGTCGAGAGGGTCGGCGGAGTGGTTTTCAGCACCGCAAGAGCGTCATCGAGATCGAAGGCCACGGTGGTCTCCCTCCGCTGATCAGCATAGCCGCATTCGGTACTGCACACCGCGAAGCCACACCGTGGCTTAGTGTCCAGGCGGTTCGGCGGGGTCTACGCGCAAGGCATCCTGCACACTGGCACTCGGCGCGATTGACAGCTTCGGCAAGATCGCTTAGGCTACGAGCCAGAAGCTACTGCCAGCCAAGATCGCACAGCCGTGCCGTAATGCGGGATTCCGTTCCCTGAAAGGGGGGTCTCTCGATGAGAGTCACAGCTCAGATGTCCGTCTTGGGGCTCGCCGTCCTCCTCCTTGCCGCCAGCTGGTCTCTCTCCGCCGATCCCGCCCCGACGGCCGCGGACGCGTTCTCGCGGCTCAAGTCTCTGGAGGGGGAATGGCAGGGCGTCAGCGCCAAGGGCAAGAAGGTCCATCTCTCCTTCGTGCCGATCGCCGGCGGAACAGCAATGATGGAAACATTCAAGTGGGAAGGCTCCAGTCAGGCGATGACCACCGTCTACCACCTCGACGGCGACTCCTTGATGCTGACCCACTACTGCATCTCCAACAACCAGCCGCGGATGCGGGCGCATCTGCCGGGCGACCAAGCCAACGTGCTGAAGTTCGACTTCCTGGACATGACGAATCAAAAGGCTGCGGGCGACGGTCACATGCACCAGGCGGTGATCCGATTCATCGACAAGGATCACATCGCCAACGCGTGGACGTTCTATCAGAACGGTAAGGAAGCCTTTACGGAGACGGGCGAATACGAGCGCCTGAGGTGATGGTCATTCCAAGAAAGGAGGTCGTATGAGCAGCAAGAAAGGTTTGGCGTTGCTCTGTGCCGCCGTCCTCGTGACGACGATGGCAGCCGCCGCCGGCGCACAGGAGGCGAGCTCCAAGGTGGGCTACGTGCCGGGCTCGTTTCCAGGGGCCGGCGTGGACGTCATCACCCACCGGCTGACGATCGGGCTCTACAGCGTCACTAAATCCGGCCAGCAGGGCGACCTGCTGGAGACCCTGGTCTTCAAGGGGAGGATGCTGGTCGAGCGGGGCGATCCGTACGTCAACAAGCTCGGTTTCCGGCAGGTCGCGTTCTTGGTCAAGAACTGGGAGGCGTACGCCTGGAGCCAGAAGCTGAACTCGCTCGTCGTCTATTCCCTGGCCAAGGTGCCGCAAAAGATGAGCACGATCACCGCGCAGCAGAGGGAGTCGGACTATCCGGCCTCTTTCCACTTCAGCGTGACGTTCAACGCCAACGCCTTCGGGCAGCAGTTGAATACCGACCCGTATCCCGGAGAGCCCGAAGGGGACGGGTTCATGGAAGTGCCGCCCAGCGGCAACCGGAGGACCAGCCCGGCGTTGAGCAGGTTCGAGGCGACCCGCATCAAGGCCGATCATCCGACTCTCGGCAGCATCATGTTCGTGCCGATGGCGTGCGGCGACGAAGAAGGCTCGACGCTCGTCACCTACTCGGACGAGCAGAAGAAAAGCCTTCGCCTGCCCCGCGCGGCGAGTTGAAGCCAGATGGGGGTGGGGGAACGAGAATGGCTTCCGATGCCAGGTTCCGCCCATCCTCCGCGTCTTCTTTGGAACTACAGGCCCAGCCCTCGCCGGCTCTCCCCGGGCCGCGCGGACTGCGCCTGTTGGGTAGTTTGCGCGAGGTTCGCGGCGATCGCCTCGGGTTCGTGCTGAAGCTCACCCGCCAATACGGCGACGTCGTGGGCTTTCGCATGGGGTGGCGGTCGGCGGTGCTGGTCAACCATCCCGACGGGGTCCGTCACGTCCTCCGGGTCAATCCGCAGAACTACCGCAAGGGACTCGGCCTCGCCGAAGCCAGACCGCTGCTCGGCAACGGCCTGCTGACCAGCGAGGGACCCTCCTGGGCAGGCCAGCGCCAGCAGCTCCACCAGGTCTTCCACGCAGAGCGCCTGGAGAGCTTCGCCCAGGCCGTGGTGGCCGCCACGCTCGCCAGGCTGGAGCGGTGGGAACGCGGACCGCAGCCCGGCGCGGAGCTCGACATCGGCGAAGAGATGACCAGCCTCGCGCTCGACGTCCTGGACCGCGGCCTGCTGCGCGGGGCCGCGGAGAGAGAGGCCGAGCTCGTGGCCAGCTTCGACGAGGCTCAGCGCTGGGCGATCCACAGGATGGCGTCTCCCCTGGCGCTGCCGTTGGCACTGCCGACTCCCGCCAGCCGGCGGGCCCGCAGGGCTCTGGCGAAGCTCGACGAGATCGTGCGCTCGCTGATCGACGCCCACCGCCGCGAGCCCCGCCGCGACGGCGAAGGAGACGCCCTCGACGCCCTGCTCGCAGTGGCGGGCGAACCCGCCCAGGAGCAACTGCGGGACGAGATGATGACGCTGGTTCTCGCGGGCCACGAGACGAGCGCCGCCACCCTCGCCTGGACCTGGTACCTGATCTCTCAACGGCCCGCGGTCCGCGAACGTCTCGAGGCGGAGCTCACCAGCGTTCTCGAGGGTCGCGTGCCCACCTTCGCGGACGTGCCGCGCCTCGAATACGCGCGCATGGTGGTTCAGGAGGCGTTGCGGCTCTATCCAGCCGTGTGGATGATCCCCCGCCGCGCGATCGAGAGCGACGAGATCCTCGGCTACAGGGTGCCGGCCGGCGCCAACGTGCTCATCAGCCCCTACGCCCTGCACCGGCATCCGGGGTTCTGGGATGCTCCGGACGAGTTCCTTCCCGAGCGCTTCGCGCCGGGCTCGGCGTATCCCGCCGGCGCGTATCTGCCCTTCGGCCAGGGGCCCCGGGCCTGCGTGGGAAGCGCTTTCGGCATGCTGGAGGCGGTGCTCGTCGTCGCCATCGTGGGAGCGCGCTACCGTCTCGACCTGGCGCCGGGTTTCGCTCCCGTTCCCGAGGCTCTCCTCACCCTGAAAATCCGCGGCCTGCGCATGCGGCTCCGTCCGGCGTGAGGCCGCCGCTCCGTGATCTGGCTGGCGCGCCTCGCAGTTCGCCACCCGCGGCTGGCCGTGGGCGCGACGCTCCTGGTCACCGCCGTCTTCAGTCTCGGTCTCCTGCGGATCGAGATGCAGACCGACGGCGCGACTCTGCATCCGGCCTCCAATCCTCTGGTGCAGCGCTCCGCCGTGGACCGCGAGGTCTTTCAGGACGCCGAGCTGCTGGTCCTCCTGGTGGAGCGCAGCCCTGGCGGACCGCTCGTCGCCTCGCCGGAAGGGTTTCTCTTCCTGCGCCGCCTGGATGAATCCCTGCGCCGGATTCCCGGCATCCGCAGTGCCGGCGTGCGCTCGCTGGCCAGCCTCCAGGACCTGCGGGTCACCGCCGGATCGCTCTCCGCGGTCCCCTTCCTCGACGACGTGCCGTCAGTGCCGCGGGCGTTTCAGGAGCGGTTGGCGCGAATCCGCCGCCAGGCGCTTGCCAACGGGGTGCTGATGAGCGCCGACGGCACGGTCGCGGCCATCTACCTGCCAATCCTGAAGGGTGTGCGGCACCAGCAGGTCCTGGCGGAGGTCACCCGCTTTCTCGGCGGCCTCGGCGACGCCCACTTCCGGCTGCGGTTGACGGGAGCGCTCGTCGCGGAGGCGCGCCTGGGAGATTCCGTCATCGCCGATCTCGCCCTGCTGATCCCGCTGATGGTCCTCATCCTCGTCGCCATCTTCTGGAGCCTGCTGCGTAGCGCCGGCGCGTTGATCGTCCTGGTCGTCGAAGTGGCCGGCGTCCTGATCTGGACCCTGGGGGCGATGGGGCTCGCGGGAGTGCCCATCACGCTGGTGACGACCTTGCTCCCGGTGCTGCTCATGTCCATCGCGGTCACCGACGAGGTCCACTTGTTCGAGCGCCTGCAAACCAAGCTCGGAGAGGCCCTCGCCACGTCCCCGACGGCCGAAGCCTCGCGGCAGGTCCTGCCGGAGGCATTGCTGGCCGCGATGGCAGAGCTGGAGCGCCCCACCCTCTATGCCGCCTTGACGGCGGCCCTCGGGTTCTTCGCCTTTCCGTTCTCCTCGGTCGCGCCGCTGCAGCACTTCGGCCTGTTCAGCACGCTCGGTCTCCTGGTCGCGGTGCTGCTCAGCTTCTCGGCGGTGCCGGCGCTCATGGTGCTGCTGCCGGCTCGTTGGTTTCTCCCCAGGCGGCGCGCTGAGTGGACCTGGCGCAGGAGGCGCCCGGAGCCGGAATCGAGGCGCCTCCTCCCCTACGAGGGATGGATCGCAAAGCACGACCGGCGGGGGTTCGCCGTCGGCTGTCTCATCCTCCTGGCGGCGCTACCCGGACTGTTCGAGCTGCGCGTCGCCGACAATTGGATCGCGAACTTCGATCCCTCCTCCGAGCTGGTGGCCGCGGAGCGCGTGTTCAACCGCTCGCTCTGGGGGAGCTATCGGTTCGACGTCGTCCTGGAGGGGCCGCGCGCCCTTTTCTATACTCCCCGAGGCGTGGCGCTCATTGAGGACGTGGCGCGTCTGGCGAGCCACGGCCCCGGGGTCTCCGGCGTGCTGACCTACCTGGTGCCCTTGCGCGAGGTCACCGCGGCGTTCGGAGAACAGGGGGATCTGCGGTCCCTGCCGCGCGCCCGGCTGGACGACATGCTGACCCTGGCTTCGATCTCGGACGACCCTTTCGGGATGGCCCTGTGGCTGGCGCCCGGCGGCGATAGGGCGCGCGCCCAACTGTTTCTCAAAGGCGAGGATTACGAGCGCGACCAGCGGCTGGCGGCCACCTTGCGGCGCGCTCTCGACGCGCGGCTGGCGGGGTCCGGCGTGGCCTACCATTTCAGCGGCGACGTGCCGATCGGCCTGGAGATGGTGCGCGTCATCGTGCTCAATCAGCTCCGCTCCCTCGGCTTGACCTTCCTGACCATGCTCGTGCTGCTGCTGATCCTGGAGCGCAGCCTGCGGGTCACCCTCGCCGTAATGCTGCCGGTCTCCACCGCGGCCCTGCTGGTCTTCGCGGGGATGGGCTACTGGGGCGTTCCTCTCGGCGTGGCGACGAGCATGTTCGGCAGCCTCACCCTCGGCGTCGGCATCGACTTCAGCCTCCACTTCCTCCATTCCTACCGGCAGGAAAGGGCGCGCTCCGGCGATCACCGCCAGGCGCTCGCCTACACGTTCGCGAACACCGGCAAGGCCCTGCGCTGGAGCGTGCTGACCCTGGCCCTGAGCTTCCTGGTGCTGACGCTCTCCGACTTGCGGCCGAACCAGAGCCTGGGGGCCCTCCTCGCGGCGGCCATGCTCTCCTCCTACGGAATGACGCTGCTGTTCCTGCCCACCCTCGCGGAGTGGGTCTACCGCAACGATCGGCGAAGCCAGGAAGGGGACGCGCGATGGGAGCTGGCGGGTTGAGGCGGTCGAGAAAACTGGGAGTCGCCACGGCGCTCGGCATCGGGTGCCTGGCGGCGGTCGTGGCCGGTTCGACCTTTGGCCTGCGCGCCGCTGCCGAGACCTCGACGGCCGACGCGGTGATGCGCGAGGTGGAGGCCCGGCTCAGGTCGGCGCCCCGCTTCGTGCAACTGGACATCAAAACGAAGCGCCCGCGGGTCGAGGGAGTGGTCGAGCTCCTCGCCGGCGAGCCGATTCGCCTCTGGGGCGCGATCAACGGCGATCCGCAGCAGACCCGGATCCTCTTCGTCTTCACCGCGCCCGAAAGAATGCAGGGCACGGGTCTGCTCATCGTGGATCCCTGGTCTCCGCAAGCTCCCGATACCCTCTGGTATCACATGCGCACGTTCCGGCGCTTCCTGGAGATCCAGCAGACGTCTCTGAAACTGCTGGTCCCCGGCACCTGCCTCACCTATGAGGATGCCCGCGGCTTCCTCTCTTCCGACAAGTACAGCTTCCGATTCCTCACCGCACCGGTCCCGACGGCGCGGGAGTGGCAGATCGAGGCGCGGCCGCGGAGCCCCGAGCTGGAGCGGGACCTCGGCGTCTCGTCGTTGAAGGTGCATGTCGACCGGGCGCGCTTCCTCGTCCAGCGGATCGACTACATCGGTTTGAACGGCCTGCCCGTCAAGACCTACGAGTTGGAGGCGCCCGTCCGCTTCGGGGATCGCTGGCTGCCTGGTACCGCCAGGGTCAACGACCTCCAGAGCTCGATCGAAAGCGTGCTCCACCAGCAGTATTGGCGGGTGAAGGAGCGCCTGCCGGACACCCTCTTCGACGTCTCTGTCGAAGACGATTCGCTGTTCGAAAGGATGAGGTCGGCGGGCGCGAAATTCGGCGTCCGGATCGAATAGCGCTCAGCGGCCTCGTCAGTCGTCCGATGAAACGACTGCCGGGCGCCGGTCACTCAATCCAGATCACATAGCCTTGATTTTCGTCCACTACATCGCGATTTAGTGAAGGGGATTATACCGCGATGCTTGGGCGCTGCACCATCGCGGTACGGTTGCAACCTAAACAGCGGCTCAGCCGTATCGTTCAGTAAGCGCATCCCGCGTCCTCCTGACAGGAGTAATCATGACCTCTCACCGAATCGCCCCTATACTCGTCTCCATCCTGGCCTGCCTCGTTGTCTCTCTCGGCATCGCCGCAGCACAGCCGCCTGTTCCCTCCCCATCTCACCCCGCGGCCATCACACCGCCCGTCCTCGTTGTTCCGCCAGCGGCGCAGCCTTCCGCACACTTCGACCCCGAGGCGGCTACCGAGGCCTGGCTCGCGCAGATCCCGGCGGCAGCGAAAGCGAGGTCGGACGCTTACTTCGAAGGTGGCTACTGGCTGATCCTCTGGGACTTCCTCTACGCCTCCGCCGTCTGCCTCATACTGCTCAAGTTTCGCTGGTCGGCCCGAATGCGCGACTGGGCCGAACGGATAACTCGATTCAAGCCGGTTCAGACCTTCCTTTACTGGCTGCAATACGTCGTCGTCACCTCGATCCTCGGATTTCCGCTCGCGGTCTACGAGGGCTTCTTCCGGGAACGGCAGTACGGGCTCGCCACGCAGACGTTCGGCCCTTGGATGGGCGACCAGCTCAAGGAACTGCTGGTCTTGATGGTCCTTGGCGGCATTCTCACGGTGGTGTTGTTCGGGGTGGTGCGCCGCA
>DATIOS010000124.1:0-5123 GCA_035472915.1 Thermoanaerobaculia bacterium | reverse complement strand
CGCTGAAGATGCTCAAGCCGAATGCACTGGTCGACAGCGAGCATCTGGATCGGCTGAAGAGCGAGATCAAGCTGGCGCGCAAGATCACCCATCCCAACGTGCTGCGCACCCACGACTTCGGCGAGATCGACGGCGTGCCTTACATCTCCATGGAGTACGTGCGCGGGGTGACCCTACGCTACATGCTGGACCAGACGAACCGGCTGCCGTACTCCGCCGGCCTGCGCCTGGCCAAGCAGCTCTGCGCGGGCCTCGGCGCCGCCCACGCGGTGGGGGTATTGCACCGCGACATCAAGCCCGAGAACATGATCCTGGAGCCCACCGGCAACGCCAAGCTCATGGACTTCGGCATCGCCCGGCGCATCGACCGGCTCGCTCCGGCGCAGACGCAGGCCGGCTTCATCGTCGGCACGCCCCAATACCTGGCCCCGGAGGTGCTGCAGGGATCGGAGGCCGACGCGCGGTCCGACCTCTATTCCTGCGGCATCGTGCTCTACGAGATCTTCACCGGCGTGTTGCCGTTCGATGGCCACACGGCGATGGAAGTGGTGGTCCAGCACCTGCGCCAGGAGCCGGCGGCGCCCAGCAGCCGCTGGCCGGAGATTCCGCCCGCTCTCGAAGGGGCCATCCTGAAGTGCTTGAAGAAGGACCCGGAGCAGCGTTACCGCTCGGTGGCGGAGCTGCTCCGCGAACTGGAGGCGCTCAGCGCCTGAGACCGGTCGGAGAAGGAGGGGGAGATGATCGCGATGGACCATGAAGCCCAGGAATCGGGAGTCTCGGCAACCGGGGCGTCGCTCGAGCCGGGCCGCCGGCTCGCCGAGTACGAGATGCTCCTCGAAGTGGGCATCAAGCTCTCCGGAACGCTCGACCTGACGACCGTGCTGGAGCTGGCCCTCGAGCACGCCGAGCACGTCTGCCAGGCTGAAACCAGCTCCATCTGGGAGCTGGACGAAGACCGGCAGGATCTCTTCTTCCGCGTCGTCCGCGGGCAGGCGGCGGGAGCGATCCGCGGCATGCGCCTGCCGTTGGGGGAGGGAATCGTCGGCAGCGTGGCATTGTCGGCCAAGGCCGAGGTGGTCAATGAGGTCGCCGCCGATCCGCGCTGGCACGGCGATCCTTCGGGCTCGTTCAAGACCCGGGCCATCCTCGCCGTGCCGCTGCTCGCCCAGGGGAGAGTCATCGGCGTCGTCCAGCTCTTGAACCCCGTGGGCCGCGACCGCTTCACCGAGGGCGATCTGTGGCGCATGCACCAGTTCGCCGCCATCCTCGCCCCCACCCTGCAGAACGCGCGCCTCTACGCGGCCCAGCGCCGCCAGTTCCTGACCATGGCCACCGTCCTCGCCGAGGCGCTGGAAAAGCGGGATCCCTACACCGGTGGCCACGTCCGCCGCGTCGTCAGCTACTCGGTCATGCTGGGCGACGAGTTGGGGCTCACGACCGAGGAGCTGCGGGATCTGTGGCTGGCGGCCACCCTGCACGACATCGGCAAGATCGGGGTGCCGGACCGCATCCTGGGCAAGCCGGCGCCGCTCGACGCCGACGAGGTGGAGATCATGAAGCGCCACACCGTGTTCGGCGCCGAGATCGTCACGCCGCTCGCCAACTCCCAGATCCTGCTCGGCGTGCGCAGCCACCATGAGCGACTGGACGGCCAGGGCTACCCGGACGGTCTGACCGATCCGGAGATCCCGCTCGGCGCCCGCATCATCGCCGTGGCCGACACCTTCGACGCCATGACCACCAGCCGTCCCTATCGCACCAGCCTGCCCCTGGAGCGGGCGGCGTCCGAGATCCTCTCCGCCTCGGGCACCCAGCTCTGTCCGCGGGTGGTGGAAGCGTTCCGCCGGCTGTTCGAATCCGGCCGCTTCACCGCCGCCGCCGCCGACAACCTCCTCGGAACGCTGTTCGAGCCGGCGACACCGTGACCTACTCTCCGCCGCCCTTCTTCGTCCGCATGACGAATTCCCGGGCCAGGAGCTGATAGGCCGTGGCCCCCTTGGCCGCGGGATCGTACTGAAAGATGGTCTTCCCGGCGCCCGGCGCTTCGGCCAGCCGGGTGTTGACCCGAATCTCGATGGCGAAGGCGAGGCTGCCGTACTCGCTCCGCAGCTCGTCCACGGTGGTGCGGGTGGCCTTGATGCGGTAGTCCACCATGGTGAACAGCAGCCCCAGGGGATGGACGCGGGAGCCGTGGTCGAACGCCGCCCGCTCGGCGGCGGCGATCAGATTGCGCACGCCGGTGACCGCCAGGAACTGCGGCACCACCGGCACGATGAAGGCGTCCGCCGCCACGGTGGCGTTGACCGGCAGCAGTGACAACGACGACGGGCAATCGAGGAAAATGAAGTCATAGTCGCGAACGATCGGGGCGAGCACCGCCTTGAGCCGCCCCTCCTTGGCCTTGAACACTCCCAACTCGGCCTCGGCGCGGATGAGGTCCACCGAGGCGGTGATCAGATCCAACCCGGCGACCGTCGTCGTCCGCACCGCCTGCACGGCCGGCAAGCCCGCCAGCAGCACGTCCGCCGAGGACGGAGCGAGCCGTGAGCGGTCCACTCCCAAGGAGAGGGAGGCCGACGCCTGGCTGTCCAGATCCACCAGGAGCACGCGCAAGCCTTGCGCCGCCAAGGCGGCCGCCAGGTTGACGGCGGTCGTCGTCTTGCCGACCCCGCCTTTGCGGCTGATCAACGCCGTGATCATCTATAGCTGAGAATCTATACCATTCAGGGCTGGCGATTCCCGGCGCCGGAGGCATCGCGGGCATCTCGGACATACCCGGCGCGCATCATGACGGGCCAGCGGACCGTCCGCACCTGGGCCGGATCGCCCCAGGCGCGCTCCATCGCCTCGCCGAGTGTCTCGAAAGGATCGTGGCCGGTGGCCTTGCGATAGCGGTTGGTGGCGGACCACGTGGCGAAGTAGGGAGCGAAGTGGCTGAAGTCCCACTCCTCTTCGATCCACAGCTCCGGCACCTCCACCTCGGCGAAAGGGAAGGGGATCGTGCGGTAGTCCTCGTCCACCCAGCGCCGCTCCGGCGGCCAGTAGGGACCCACGATGTCCCGCGCCAGCCGGTCGACCAGCACGTCGACCTCCGGGTTGACGCGGACGAGGTTGTAGGCCCAGGCCACCAGCGCTCCGCCCGGGGCGAGCACCCGCTCCGCCTCGGCGTAGAAGCGGTCGAAGTCGAACCAGTGGAGGGCGGTGGCTACCGAGATCAGGTCCACCGAGCCGCCGGCGAGACCCGACTCCTCGGCCAGGGCCTGCCGGTACTCGACCTTGGGGTGGGGCACGGCGTGGGCGAGCTGCTCCGCGGAGGCGTCGGTGGCGATCACGTGCTCGAAGCGCTCCGCGAGGCCCACGGCCGCCTGCCCGTTGCCCGTGGCATTGTCCCAGGCCAGGGCGTGGCGGGCGGGGAGGGACGCGGCAAAGTCGAACAGTGCCGGCGGATAGCTGGGCCGGAACGAGGCGTAGACCGCAGCGTGGCCGGAGAAGTGATCCTTGAAGCTCATGCCTGGGCCCTCATGAAATCCAGCGTGGTGGGCGATGATCTCACGGCTGCGCCCGTTGCGAGTGTCCTGCCCCGTGTCGCGTGCTGCATGCCCCGCTTGGCGGGTCTTCTGCCCCGGCTGGTTTGTTGCAAACAGGGCGTCGTTTGCTGCAAAAAAGCGCTCGCCAGCCTCCGGACCCAGCTCTCCGACCCTCAAAATCGATTTGTGAGTTGCAAGCCCCCGATTTGCAGCCGCTCGACCCGCGGTGAGAGCGACCGGCTCGCCGAATTGAGTTGCAAATCAACGATGATTTGCATCAATTCGCCTATAATTTGCAACAGACTGTCCGAGATATGCAGCAACGGCAAGGCCATTTGCAAATAATAGACTCGACCGAGAGACCTCGCTCTGATTAGTTGCAGCACTTTTCGGGATGTTTGCAAATAAATCCGCGGGTCTTGCAACTTGACCCGCGGGTCATGCAACTCGCAACTCGGGTCATGCAACACAATTCGAGATGTTTGCAACAGAACGAGGGAAGTTTGCAAAAGGCGATTCGGGGCATTCAGCAGGCCACGGCTCCAAAGCACCGGAGTGCCGGCAATTCCAGGTAGCATGGAGGCGCGATAGCGATCTCCAAGGGAAGTTGGGAGTACGACACCCGCTTGGGCGTCAAGGAGGTATCGATGAGCGAAGCTCTGTCTCCTTCGGCTCGGCCTCGATTCTGCATTGGGCTCCTTGTCCTTGCCCTGTTGGTCGCGGCGACGTGGGGTTTCTTCGCCTATCGCGCGACGTGGCCCCGCGGGGAGGCCCTCGGAGCTGCGCTGAAGCCGCTCATCGACAAGAAAGGCACGGAGCAATCGCTCGTCGCGAGTGCCATCCTGAACAACTACGCCGAGACCCGAGCGAACGCATCGCGATGGAGTGGCATCTATTGGGGCTTCACTTTCGCTGCCGCGGCGCTCAGCGCTCTTGCGGGACTGGTCCTGAAGTTGGAAAGCTTGATCAAGAGGGAGACGGTGAAGAAGGACATCGCCGCCTTATTCTCGATCACCGCGGCGTTGCTCATCACGATCTCCACGAGCGGTGACTTCCAGCGGAAATGGCAGGCCAATCGCATTGCGGCAGCGGAGCTCGAGAGGACGGGCTACGAGCTCCTGGAGAAGGGTGGAGCCAATCCGCGCTCCTACCTCGCCAACGTCGGCCAGGTCCTGCTCAGGCGCCACATGGCAATCGTGGGCAGCACCGAACAGGCGAGACGACCCACGGAGCCCGCGGGGACTCCGGCGCCACAGAAGTAGCCCGAGACTCCTGGACGGCATGGATCAGCTCGGGAGGCCGTGGGATGCTGCCGATGGGTTCGGTGGGCAAATTCATGATGACAAGTATATCAATCCATTCTCAAGCCAGCGTTTCGCGCACCCTCTCCATCCCCGTATTGCTGCCGCTCAGCAGAACTCCGACTCGCTGGCCGCGGAAGCGCTGGTCGGCAAGGACTCCGGCCAGGGCGGCGGCGCCGGCGGGCTCGACGATCACTTTCAGGTGGCGGAGGATCAAGCCCATGGCGGCGAGGATTTTCTCGTCGGGAACGGTGAAGACGTCCGTGGCCCAGCGCCGGATCAGCTCGAAGTTGCG
>DATIOS010000123.1:0-12536 GCA_035472915.1 Thermoanaerobaculia bacterium | reverse complement strand
GTGAACCTCTCAAAAATTAACTGCCTGTCCGGTGAGGGAATCCCGGGTCCATTGTCCGCTACTGAAATTTCAACCTGCCCCGCTTGTTTCCGTGCAGATACTTGAATGGTGCCTCCATTGGGAGTGAATTTCAGGGCGTTCCCGATCAAGTTGGAGAGCACCTGAAGCATCCGATCATGATCGACTTCAGCGAAGATCGGCTCAGCACCTATGTCAAGGGTCATTGAAAAGGATTTACTTAAAACAACATGGGCGAAGAGGTCCATGCATTCTTGTAACAGCCTGCGAGAGGCTCTCGATGGCGGTGGTCTCCGTAAGCTCGAAACACAGCTTGTCCGCCGGTACCCCGGAGGCGTCCAGCTCCTCCTCCACGAAGGGGAGCAATTCGTCGTCCCCCAGCGACACCGCCGATAGATTGATCGAGCAAAGCCGGAGCAGATCGAGGAACGGCGGCGGCTGGCTCATCAGGGTTTTGATGCAGCTGCGGATCACCCAGCGGTCGATCAACCGCATCAGGCCGTAGCGTTCGGCGGCGCGAATGAAGTCGCTCGGCAGATGGATACGGCCGTCGTCCTCCAGCATGCGCAGCAGCACCTCGAAATAGAGCCCCGGCGCCACCTCGGACGTCAGCGGCTGGATCTGCTGCGAGAACAGGCAGAAGCGGTCCTGCTCCAGGGTCTGCTGGATGCGCACCACCCAGTTCATGTCGCCATGGCGGCGGATGAAGGTGGCATCGTCCTCCTGATAGACCTGGATTCGGTTGCGCCCCTTCTCCTTGGCGGCGTAGCAGGCGTGGTCGGCGGCGGAGAGAAGGTGGGCGACGGTGCGGAAGTCGCGGGTGATGGGCACCAGGCCGATCGAAGCTCCGACGGAGAAGGTTTTGTCCCGCCAGTTGAAGCGAAACTGATTCAGGGCGCGGAGCAGCTCCGCCACCTGGCGCTCGGCGCTTTCCAGCGGGCATCGCGTGAGCAGCACTCCGAACTCGTCGCCCCCCAGCCGGGCCACCATGTCGGTGTCGCGCATCGAGTCCTGGAGCAGGGCGGTGACGCGGCACAGCAGCTCGTCGCCGGCCAGGTGGCCGCAGGTGTCGTTCACCAGCTTGAACTGGTCGAGGTCCATATAGCAGAGAGCATGGGTGTTGGAGAGGCGGCGGGCCTCTTCCAGGGCGCGTTGCAGGTGGCCGTCGAAGGCCTGGCGGTTGAGCAGGCCGGTCAGCTCGTCGTGGGTGGCCTGATGGGCGAGCTGAAGCGCCATCAACCGCTTGTCCGAGACGTCCTGGAAAACCAGCACGGCGCCGATGATGCAGCCGTCGGAGGCGCGGATGGGAGCGCAGGTGCTTTCGATGCCGTAGACCCGGCCGTCGCGCCGCTCGAGGCTGATGCGCTCCGCCAGGCGGTAGCTGCGCCCGTCCTCCAGGCAGTTGCGCAGCACGTCGTCGATCCGCAGCTCGCTCTCGGAAAGGTGGAAGATCTCGGGCAGGGGCTTGCCCAGGGCCTCGGCTCGCTCCCAGCCGGTGAGCTTCTCGGCCACCGGATTCAGATACTTGATCCGCCCCTCGCCGTCGGTGGCCAGCACGCCGTCGCCGATCGAGGCCAGGGTGACCTGGGCCAGCTCCTTTTCGGTGTGGAGCTCCGTCATCTGCCGTTCGTAGGCTCGGGTCGTCTGCGTCAACAGATTGCGCAGGACGGCATTGTCGATCTCGAGCGGACCGGTCACGCGCCCACCTCGCGCAGGAGCACCAGGATGGCCGTCTGGTTGTAGAAGGCGAGATGGCCGCGGGGCGTGGGGCCGATCTCCCCGAAGGTGAAGAAGCCCGAGAGAGCGGCGCCGCCCAGGGCGTGGTGAATGCTGGCCGTCTCGCAGCCGGCCTGCTCGCCCAGCACCGTTTCCCGGCCGACGCAGGAGAAGAGGATGGCGGCGTCCGGCGGCGCACCCGCGGAAAGCTCCGCGGCCGTCCGCACCAGGGTGTTCTCGGTGCCCATGCCAAGCCGCACGTGGTCGCCGACCTCGATGTCGCCCCAGTAGGTGACGGCGCCCGGCGGCTGGTCGAAGTAGCGCAGGGTGCGGTAGAGGTCCTGGCGTTCCGGCCGCGGCCCTTCGACGATGAGCGGGAAACGGTTCGCCGACGACGGCATGGGAGCGAGCTCGCCGCCGACGGTGAAGAAGCGCCGGTACCAATCCGTGGCCGACTCGCCGTCGATCTCCCCGACGACGCTCCCCTCGGCTCGCGTCACCGTATAGACGGGTGAGGCCGGACTCCAGCCGCGCACCACCTCCACCTGCATGGCGATGCCGTGCAGGGTCACCACCAGGCAGGCGGAGGGCAGCACTCGCTCGCCCACGAACACCCGCGCCCCGGCTCGGGTCACCGGCTCGCACTGCGAGGCGAGACCGCCGGCCACCGTCACCTGCCTCCCCAGGAGGCTGCGCCGCACCTCGGCCAGGAAGCACTCGGCGGGGAAGCGCAAGCCGTCCACCAGCAACAGGGCGCCGTCGGCGGCGGCGATGCGCCGGGCCACGGCCTCCACCCGGCGGCTGGACGGCGGCTCGCCGTGGGTGCCGGGGACGACCTCCACCTTCACGGCGTGGCGCCGCGAGTCGTCGAACCAGAAGAGCTGGATGGTGCCCTGGTGGGCCACCTCCTCGCCGGCGAACTGGGTTACGGCTTCGCAGCCCAGACGGACGGCGTCCGGCCACGCCAAAGTCATGGCGGCGAGGACGTCGCGCAGGTGCTCCTCGGGAGGCAGGAATGCCAGAACGAAATCGGGCGGCCTTCCTATGTCTCCGGCCGCCGCGACCAGCGCATCCCGCGGGTGCGTCCCTCCCGGCAAAAGGACGGTTCGACTCCGCATGACCAACATGAGAGACCGCACGGCGAACCGGTGTCTCCCCTCCCAGTGTATTAAAACATGTGCGAGCCGGATTGTACGCTCAGGGAGGGGGCGGGGGAAGGGCGGCTGACCGCCTCCTACTCCAGATCCGCCTCCCGATACTCGCCGTAGACGCTGCGCAGGCCGTCCGAGATCTCGCCGAGGGTGACCTCGGCACGCACGCAGTCGAGGATGGAGGGCATGAGATTGCGGTCCTCGGTTGCCGCGGCGGTGAGGGCGGCGAGCGTCGAGGCGGCCTTCGGGCCGTTCCGCCGCTCCCGCAGCGCGCGGAGGCGTTCCACCTGATCCCGCTCGGCGGCGGGATCGATGCGCAGGATCTCCCGCGGCACCTCGACCGCGGATTGGAAGACATTGACGCCCACCACCAGCTCCCGCCCGGCCTCGACCGCCATCTGGAAACGGTAGGCCGCCTCGGCGATCTCGCGCTGCTGGAATCCCCGCTCCAGGGCCGCCATGGCGCCGCCCATCTCGTCGATCTTGGCGATGTAGTCGCGGGCTTTCTGGACGATCTCCTCCGTCCAGCTCTCGACCACGTAGGAGCCCCCCAGCGGATCGGCCACGTCGGCGGCGCCGCTTTCGTGGGCGATCACCTGCTGGGTGCGCAGGGCGAGGCCCGCCGCCTCTTCGGTGGGGAGGCCCAGGGCCTCGTCCAGGGCGTTGGTGTGCAGCGATTGGGTGCCGCCGCAGACCGCCGCCAGGGCCTGGATCGCCACCCGCACGACGTTGTTCATGGGCTGCTGGGCGGTGAGCGTCGAGCCCGCCGTCTGGGTATGGAAGCGCAGCCAGAGCGACCGCGGGTCCTTGGGGGCGAAGCGCTCCTTCATCAGCTCGGCCCAGAGCCGGCGGGCGGCGCGGAACTTCGCCACCTCCTCCAGGAAGTTGTTGTGGGCGTTGAAGAAGAAGGAGAGACGAGGGGCGAAGTCGTCGATTCCCAAGCCGCGGTCCAGGGCCGCCTGCACGTAGGCCAGGCCGTTGGCGAGCGTGAAGGCCACCTCCTGCACCGCCGTCGAGCCCGCCTCCCGCATGTGGTAGCCCGAGATGGAAATGGTGTTCCACTTCGGTACCCGGTCGGCGCAGAAGGCGATGATGTCGGTCACCAGCTTCAGCGAGGGGCCGGGCGGATAGATGTAGGTGCCGCGGGCGGCGTACTCCTTGAGGATGTCGTTCTGCACCGTACCGCCCAGCCGCTCCCAGGACGCCCCCTGCTCCTCGGCCACCGCCAGGTAGAGGGAAAGGAGGATGGCGGCGGTGGCGTTGATGGTCATCGAGGTGGTGACCCGGTCGAGGGGGATGTCCGCGAAGAGGCGGCGCATGTCCTCGATCGAGTCGATGGCGACTCCGACGCGGCCCACCTCGCCGCGGGCGATGGGGGAGTCCGAGTCATAGCCGATCTGGGTGGGGAGATCGAACGCCACCGAGAGCCCGGTGGTGCCCTGCGACAGGAGATACCGGTAGCGCTGGTTCGATTCGGCGGCTGAGGAGTAGCCGGCATACTGGCGCATGGTCCATTTGCGCTGGCGGTACATGTCGGCATAGAGCCCGCGGGTGAACGGGTACTGCCCCGGGTCGCCCACCTTCTGCTGGTAAGGGATTCCGGCCACGTCATCCGGCCGGTAGAAACGGCGGACGGGGATCTCGGAGGAGGTCTGCCGCGAATCGCCGGCGGCGATGGCTGCGGCCTCGGCGGCGGGTCGTTCGGGCTTCGTTTCGGTGGCCATGGGACGATTGTATAGAGATCAGCCGGGAAGGCGGGGTTGAACGAGGCGCTCTGCTACAGTTTTCGCCATGAAGATCCTCTCCTTCGACGGCGATACCGCCACCGCGCAACTGAAAGCCTTGGAGATCCGCACCCTGCGCAACGCCGTGCGGGAGGCGCTGCTGGGGAGGGGGGATCTGGAGGAGCGCCTCGGCGCTCCCCGCGAGGTGGTCGAGGGGCTGCGGGATACTCTCGACGCGGTGTTCGATCAGGTGGATCCCGGCGACCTTTAGAAGCCGTCCGCCTGTAATCCTGGACGTAATGCTACCCTCATAGCGTTCGGGCTCTCGGGATCGGGAGCGAAACAGCGTCTCCCGCCTATGCTCTCCCTAAAGAGACCCAGAAAGGAATCCAGAATGTCATTCAGCAGAGCTTCGCTTCGCACGTCGGTGCTCGCGCTTTCGGCGCTGCTCCTCCTGGCCCTGCCGGCTGCCGCGGCAGCGGCCAAGGCCAAACCCGTCGCGGCGGCCGCGGGTCCCGTGGACCTCAACTCGGCGAGCCAGAAGCAGTTGGAGGATCTTCCCGGCGTCGGCGCGGCGACGGCGAAGAAGATCATCGCCGGCCGCCCCTATGCCTCGGTGCAGGATCTCTCGAAAGCGGGCGTCTCCGCCAAGACCATCCAACAGATCACGCCACTGGTGACGGTCGGCGCCGCTGCCGCCGCTCCGGCCGCACCGCCTGCGGCTGCGCCGGCTGCCAAGGCTCCCGCCGCCGCGGCGAAATCGGCCTCCGCGTCGAAGCCGACGGCCCCGGCCGGCCCGGTGGACCTCAACACCGGCAGCCAGAAGGACCTCGAGTCGCTGCCCGGTGTAGGGCCGGCGACGGCGAAGAAGATCATCGCCGGGCGGCCTTACACCTCCGTGCAGGATCTCTCCCGGGCCGGCGTTTCGGCGAAGACCATCACCACCATCACACCGCTGGTGACGGTGAGCCCGGCGGCTGCCTCGGCCCCGGTCAAGGCCGCTCCGGCGCCCGCTCCCGCTCCGGCTCCTGCGCCGGCTTCCCGACCGGCCCCGTCCGCAGCGGCCACCTCCGCTCCGGTCACCGCCCAGGTCCCACCGTCTCCCGGCATGGTGTGGGCCAACCTGGACACCAAGATCTTCCACCGCCAGGGCGACCCCTGGTACGGCAAGACCAAGCACGGCCAGTTCATGACCGAGGCCGACGCGGTCAAGGCGGGATACAGGGAAGCCAAGAAAGGCGCCGCGAAGTCGAAGCAGCCCTGAGCCTTTCCAACTTGCAAAGGTTTTCCACAGCCCTCTCGTAGAAGTTGGCAAATCCGGCTGTGGAAAACCTGTCGGAAAGATGAGGATTGTAAGTTCTTCTTTCGGTTCCTCTCCCAGACTTAGGGGACTTTCTGTGACAAACCACAACATCTAGTGGTTTGCCTCTTGACTCCCGCAACCGGCAGGCGTAGCGTTGGAGATGCGCGTCACGAAGGGTTGCCAGTGGATTCGTCATTAAGCCCCATTCCCGAAGCTGTTCTTGGGTAGGTCAGGAGTAGTGCGCGGCAGCGTTGCCCGACGCTGCGTAGCCAAGCGCAACGTAGGAAACCGACATCTTGTGAGGAGAGCAAAGCATGGAGCCCCATTCCACCCTGCATTCCGACGAGGCGAGAGGCAGAGCGATGCGCAACCGGGTGCCGAGCACAGGCATGGGTACCGGCACGGCGGCGCGGGCGGAAGCTCCCGCGGCGGCTCCGGCTCCAGGCCTGGCTTTCGAGCGCTACTACACGACTCCCGGGGTCGATCCCTTCGATACGGTCGAGTGGGAGCAGCGCGATGCCGTCATCTCGAACGAGCGGGGTGAGAAGGTCTTCGAGCAGCGGGGCGTCGAGATGCCCCGCTTCTGGTCGCAGACGGCGACCAACGTGGTGGTCTCCAAGTACTTCCGCGGCCAGCTCGGCGCGCCGGACCGGGAGCGCAGCGTGCGCCAGCTCATCGGCCGGGTGGCGGACACCGTCGCGGGCTGGGGCCGCCAGGGCGGCTACTTCGCCACCGAGGAGGACGCCCAGACCTTCCATGCCGAGCTCAAGCACATCCTCCTCTATCAATACGCCTGCTTCAACTCGCCGGTCTGGTTCAACGTCGGCATCGAGGAGAAGCCGCAGTGCTCGGCCTGCTTCATCAATGCGGCCGAGGACACCATGGACTCCATCCTCACCCTGGCCAAGACCGAGGGCATGCTCTTCAAGTACGGCTCGGGCACCGGCAGCAACCTCTCGAAGCTGCGCTCGTCGCGCGAGCCGCTGGCCGGCGGCGGCACGGCCTCGGGGCCGGTGTCCTTCATGAAGGGCTTCGACGCTTTCGCCGGCGTGATCAAGAGCGGCGGCAAGACCCGGCGCGCGGCCAAGATGGTGATTCTCGACATCGACCACCCGGACATCGAGGACTTCATCCGCTGCAAGGAGAGGGAGGAGCGCAAGGCCTGGGCGCTGATCGACGCCGGCTACGAGGGCGGCTTCAACGTCCAGGGCGGCGCCTACGACTCCATCGCCTACCAGAATGCCAACCACTCCGTGCGGGTGACCGACGAGTTCATGCAGGCCGTGGTCGCCGACGGCGAGTGGCACACCCGGGCCCGCATCAGCAAGAAGCCGATGGAGACCTTCAAGGCCCGCGATCTGATGAAGGAGATCGCCGAGGCCGCCTGGGTATGCGGCGATCCGGGCATGCAATACGACACCACGATCAACGACTGGCACACCTGCGCCAGCACCGACCGCATCTATGCCAGCAACCCGTGCAGCGAGTACATGTTCCTCGACGACACGGCGTGCAACCTGGCGTCGCTCAACCTGATGCGCTTCTTCGACGCCGAGTCTGGCTTCGACGTCGAGAGCTTCCGCCAGACCTGCGAGGTGGTGATCTCCGCGATGGAGATGATCGTCGGCAACGCCAGCTATCCGACGCCGAGGATCGGCGAGAACTCCCACAAGTTCCGCCCGCTGGGCATCGGCTACGCCAACCTCGGAGCCCTGCTGATGGCCCGCGGCCTTCCCTACGACTCGGAATCCGGCCGCGATTACGCGGCGGCCATCACCGCCCTGATGTCCGGCGCCTCCTACGCCCAGTCGGCACGCATCGCCGAGGCCCTGGGACCGTTCGCGGCGTACGAGACCAACCGGGAGCCGATGCTGCGGGTAATGCGCAAGCACCGCGACGCCGCCAAGCGGATCGAGGCGGCGCACGTGCCGATGGATCTGCTCCAGGCGGCGAAAAAGTCCTGGGACGAAGTGGTGGAGTTGGGCGAGCAGCACGGACTGCGCAACAGCCAGATCTCCGTCCTCGCACCCACCGGCACCATCGCCTTCATGATGGACTGCGACACCACCGGGGTGGAGCCGGACATCGCCCTCGTCAAGTACAAGAAGCTGGTGGGCGGCGGCATGATCAAGATCGTCAACAACACGGTGCCGGCGGCCCTCAAGCGGCTGGGCTACGACAAGGACGAGGTGCGCTCCATCGTCGAGTTCGTCGACGAGCACGACACCATCGAGGGCGCCCCGGCGCTCAAGGAGGAGCACCTGCCGGTCTTCGACTGCGCCTTCAAGCCCGCTCAAGGGTCGCGCTCCATCCATTACATGGGCCACCTCAAGATGCTGGCGGCGGTGCAGCCCTACATTTCGGGCGCCATCAGCAAGACGATCAACATGCCCGAGGAGTCCACTCCGGAGGAGATCCTCCAGGCCTACGTCGAAGGCTGGCAGATGGGCCTCAAGGCGATCGCGATCTATCGCGACAACTGCAAGCGGAGCCAGCCGCTGTCCACCAAGAAGGACGAGCAGCCGGCGCAGATGGCGCAGACGACGCAGGTGCCTCTCCAGGAGCGGCGGGCGGTGCGCCGCAAGCTGTCCGACGAGCGCCGGGCCATCACCCACAAGTTCTCGATCAACGACCACGAGGGCTATTTGACGGTGGGTCTCTACGACGACGGCCAGCCGGGCGAGATCTTCCTGGTGATGGCCAAGGAAGGCTCGACCATCTCGGGACTGATGGACTCGCTCGCCACCTCGATCTCGATCGCGCTGCAGTACGGCGTGCCGTTGCAGACCCTAGTGGACAAGTTCAGCCACACCCGCTTCGAGCCCTCGGGTTTCACCAAGAACCCCGAGATTCCCATCGCCAAGTCGATCACCGACTACATCTTCCGCTGGCTGGCCTCGAAGTTCCTGTCGCGGGACGACAAGATGGCGGCCGGGGTGATCCTGCGCGACGAGCCGGCCGAGCTGCCGCCGGCGGTGTCGTTGCGGGGCGGCGGCCGGCTGGAGGCTGTGGCACTGGCCGTGTCGGCCGAGGTCGTGAGCGCCCCGCGTTCGACCTTCCTCTACCAGCAGGACGCGCCGAGCTGCCACGAATGCGGCGCCATCATGGTGAGGAACGGCAGTTGCTACAAGTGCCTCAACTGCGGCTCGACGAGCGGCTGTAGCTAGCCGGGGAATATCGAATCGCGAATGAAGAATGAGGAGGAAGGAGCTGTTTTCCTTCCGCCATTCTGAATTCGCCATTCGTCATTCTCCCGGAGGGCGGTGAGGTATGCTTGCCAGGCCATGCCGATGCCGAACCCCATTTCGCCCCGTGCCGGGCGCCTCGCCTTGTTGGCACTCCTCGCGGGCTCGCTCTTTCTCCTGAGCTGTGGCGATCGCTCCACTCCCGCACCCGCGGCCAAGACCAACTTCCGGCTGCCGACAGTCGATGGTCGCGCCCTGGGTCCGAGGGATTTTGGGGGACAGGTCGTGGTCGTGGACTTCTGGGCCACCTGGTGCTTGCCGTGCCGTCTCCAGGCCGAGATCCTGGAACCCGTCTACCGGGATTACAAGGGGCGCGGCGTTCAGTTCCTGGCTGCCAACGTCGGCGAGGAGCAGGACACCGTCAAGCAGTTCCTCAAGAACAAGCCCTTCCCCTACCCGGTGCTCCTCGATCCCGAGCAAGCCGTGGCGACCGATCTCGGGGTGCTTGCCCTGCCCACCCTCCTGGTGATCGACAAGAAGGGCAAGATCTCCTACTTCCAGTCAGGCATCGCGGACGGCGACACCCTGCGCCAGCTCATCAAGCAGGCCGGGGCCTAGCCGAGCTTCGCCGCCAGCCCGTAGGGCGACGTTCCCGTAGCCCCGGGTGCAACCCAGGGACCGAGAGCCCCAAGGCATCGTTTTCCTGTCCCCGCCGATCGTCTCGTTAGCCCTGCCCGGCGACTCGCCGGACATTGCAGGTTTCAGATCGGGCGTGGCAGGCGTCTCGCCGGACGTGCCGGGTGATTCACCGGATGTGGCAGGCGACTCACCGGGCGCGACAGGTGACTCACCAGGTGTAACGCAGGGCGTGCCCGATGAAGCGCAGGACGTGTCTGGTGGACCGAAGGGCGTGTCCGGTAAACCGCGGGGCATGTCCTGTGAGCCGCAGGGCATGTCGTGTGAACCGCAGGGCATGGCAGGTGTAACGCAGGGCGTGCCCGATGAAGCGCAGGACGTGTCCGGTGGATCGAAAGGCGTGTCCGGTAAACCGCGGGACGTGTCCTGTGAACCGCAGGGCATGGCAGGTGTAACGCAGGACATGCCCGGTGAAGCGCAGGACGTGCCCGGTGTACCGCAGGGCGTGTCCTGTGAACCGCAGGGCATGGCAGGTGTAACGCAGGGCGTGCCCG
The DNA here is from genome assembly GCA_035472915.1 of Thermoanaerobaculia bacterium. Lineage (GTDB taxonomy): Bacteria > Acidobacteriota > Thermoanaerobaculia > Multivoradales > UBA5704 > DATARR01. The sequence continues at coordinate 2,249 of DATIOS010000123.1, read as the reverse complement.
ATGAAGCGCAGGACGTGTCTGGTGGACCGAAGGGCGTGTCCGGTAAACCGCAGGACGTGTCCTGTGAATCACAGGGCATGGCAGGTTGGACACGTCCTTTGCTTCGGTCAAACTAGAACTCCAACTCCTCAAGAGCTGTTCGATGCTCTTCGCTGCGCGCATAGGCAGCATAAGACTCGGCAAGCCCGCGTAGAGCGGAGGCAGTGCGGGGTGAAGAAAAAGCTAAGGCGTCTGCGTACCTGCGGTACGTGCGCTCGAGCTCTCGCTCTTCATTACCTCCTAGCCATCTCGCAACCATCCCACGGCTGTTGAGCACACCGACCACGAAGCCTGCTTCCAGCTTCCTGCTCCGTACCTTCTCAAGGACCGAGCGGACTGGCTCGGCGGGCCATATCTCGTCCTTACCCTTTGAAGCAGCGGCTAAGACTTTTCCGATCATCTCGTCACCCATGCTCTCCCGCTTCAACTGAGCGCAGTGAGTGCGTGCTGTCTCTACCCAGGATTGGAGTGCGATCTCATCGATTGAGCCGTCCTCCTGAAGGCCCGGTATTAGTCTCCAAGACTCAAGCAGCTGATAGGTCTTTAAACGACGATTGGACCGCTGCTCTTCTTCCAAATCGTCGTCGAAGTCTGTGCCGTCATCGGGTTTGAAAACCCAACTTACAAGCACCGCAAAGAATGCTGGATCGCTGCTGATGAACTCGAAGAGTGTTTTGGGGGGGCAGTTGCTGTTCTTAAGGACGTCCAGATACAACCACTCAAGGCGAGCGAGCCGGCCACGATCGAGGTCCTGTTTCGTTTCCAGCATCTCAAAAAGGCCCTTCACCTCATACCATTGTGGAGCTCGCCCTTCGCCTTCGCCGTTTGGGCTTCGCAAAGCCAACGCCTCCAAGACTTGGGCCACGAGCTCCGAGGAAATGACTTCGTTCTTTGCCAGCCATGTCAGAGGAACTGCTTCGCCCGGTCTTCCTGCTGCGAGAAGATGCTCGATTGCACCGTCCCTCTCGGCGGGATTTTCGAGATGCCAGATGTTGACCCGCTTCCAGTACGATGCTTCCATCTCGGCTCCAAGCTCTTGTACTCTCTTCCATGTTTCGAATCCAGGTGGTAAACCGCAACAGAGATCTATGACACTGTCTGGAGTCCACTGCTGCTCCTTGGCCCTTGCAAGCATCTCGGTGCCCCAGGATTGGCCGGCGGAAAGGAAGCGCTGACGCACAAAAGCTAACGCAAATAACCGAATGACTGGCTCGTGGGATCCGAGCGTCGCCGGCAGCACTGCGTTTTCTTTGCCGCCGAAGACTCTCGCCAGAGCGCGGCCCACCTCCTGAGGAAGTTTTACCGAACGCGCGAGCCGAAGCACGGCCTCTATGCCCTCGCTTTCAACAGTGGTTACGATGGCATTGTCACGCGCTACCTGTATAGCTCTCGTTTGCTCTTCATAGTCTGGTATTTCTGGTCGAGGCAGTTCCGGCCAACTAGATTCGAAGAGCCAAGCGAAGCGGCTTGCCAGGTTGGCGGGTTCGGTGGCTTTCAGGATCTCCTCTAACTCGTCAATCTCTTTTATCTGCAACGCCCAGTCTGCACTTGGGAACTGCCGGTGCCGCGCCACAATCTTGCGGAGCTCGTCAGAGAGCCCGGACCGGACTGACTCTGAAAGCAATGGCTGAGTGGAGAGGCCTCTCAAAGCTTCCCGTATCTGCTGGCGAAAGTTAGGCCTGAAAGACGTGAACCTCTCGACAAGCTCTCTCCACAAATTATCTTGAGTTCTGGCCGTATCGAGAGCCTTTTGCTGGATGGCGGCGATAAAATTCTCGTACTCGTCAGTCGTCAGCGGCCTAGCTGGACCATCCCAATCCCGCCAACGTGGCCTCTGCACCGGCATCACGGTGTCGTGATCCACTGGAAGAAGACCAAGGAGCAGCTTCCAGCCAACTTTTGGCTCGATTTCAACAAGCAAGTCGATGGCGGCCAGCCGATCTTCCGGACTTGCCGAGGTCTGCGGCAGCCAAGGCAGGAAAATGTCTCGAAGGCTGCCCGCGGGGCGATTGGAATATCTCCCACCAGGATCTAGGCTCGCGAGGCGGCCTAGTGCCGAAGTGGCCTGCGCAAGACACGACGGTTCCCAAGCTAAGACTTCTAGGGCCCACTGAAGATAGGAGTAGCCACTCCTACCGAGGAAACCCTCTTCGACGAACAGTTCCATGACAGGCGGTGGGTTTTGGTCCAGTGAATCCTCGAGGGCGGAG
>DATIOS010000122.1:0-2817 GCA_035472915.1 Thermoanaerobaculia bacterium | reverse complement strand
AAGCTTTCAGTCGGGCTCACAGGCTCCAAAGGTCACGCGGTCTCTTCCCGGTCTGCGGCTCAGAGTACCTCCCCAACCGCGATTTTGTTACTGCCGCCAAAACCGCGGTCCCCGCGTCCCGTGCTTTCAGGCCGCACCGCTGGGTGCCCTTTTTCCCAGGGCATCGGCCTTCGACCTCAGCCCTGGGCTGGGATCTCCCGACCCGTTGGGCCGGTGGAAAGGTTTCCCAGGTAAGGCGGTGGTAAATTGGTGGCATGGCCACCGTTCGCCCACCGGCCGTCTCCGGTCTGTTCTATCCCGCTTCAGAGGCGGAGCTGCGGTCCGCGGTGGAGGGATACCTGCGGCAGGCTCCGGCGCCGAATGGCTCGCCGACGCCGAAGGCGGTCATCGCTCCCCACGCCGGGTATGTCTACTCCGGTCCGATCGCGGGCAGCGCATTCCAGAGCTTCGCCACGGTAGGCGCGATCGAGCGGGTGGTCCTCCTGGGGCCCTCTCACTTCGTGCCTTTCCGTGGCCTGGCGCTGCCGGGCCACGAATCGTTTGGCACTCCCCTGGGAACCGTGAAGCTTCAGGGAGAGGGAGCGCGGGCCGCGCTGCGCCTGCCGCAGGTGCGGATCATTCCCGAGGCCCACGTCCGCGAGCATTCGCTGGAGGTGGAGCTGCCGTTCCTCCAGGTGCTGCTTGAAGGGTTCGAGCTCGTGCCGCTGGTCGTCGGTGACGCGGAGCCGGACGAGGTTGCCGAAGTACTGGACCACCTCTGGGGCGGACCGGAAACCTTGATCGTCGTCAGCTCCGACCTCTCGCACTACCTCACGTCGGATGCAGCGCGGCGAGCGGACCGGGCGACCGCGGATGCGATCCTGTCCCTTCGCGGTCCTCTCGATCCCCGCCAGGCGTGCGGCGCGGCGTCGATCAACGGCTTGCTCGAGGCGGCCCGCGCGCAGGGCCTCACCCCGCAGCTCCTCGATCTGCGCAATTCGGCGGACACGGCTGGCGATCCGTCCCGCGTGGTGGGCTATGGAGCCTTCGCTTTTCATGAGCCCGGCTGAGAACCTCAGCGACCGATGGGATGCGGGCCGCGGCCGGGTACTCCTGCGCATCGCCCGCGAGAGCCTCGGCGAGGCGCTGGGCGTCGGCCAGGCGGCCGACTATCGCGAAACCTGGTTGCAGGAACCGGGCGCCTGCTTCGTCACCCTCAAACGGTGGGGAGAGCTGCGCGGCTGCGTGGGCTCCGTGCGCGCCACCCGTCCGCTGTTCGACGACGTCTGGCTGAACGCCCGCGGCTCCGCCTTCCACGACTCGCGCTTTCCGCCTGTCGAGCGCGATGAGCTGGGTGAGATCGCCATCGAGGTCTCCCTGCTCTCCCAGCCGGAGCCGTTGCCGTCCTTCGCCCGCGAAGAGGAGGCCTTGGCCGCCCTGCGCCCCGGCATCGACGGCGTCATCCTGGAGGCTGGCTCCCTTCGCAGCACCTTTCTCCCCCAGGTCTGGGAGCAGCTTCCGGACCCAATGGAATTCCTCGCTCACCTCAAGACCAAAGCCGGCCTCTCCGAGGGCTTCTGGTCGCCGGAGGTCCAGCTCCAGCGGTATTCGGTGATCAAGTGGGCGGAGGAATAGGCGCGGAGCGAGCTCCCAACGAGCCCAATGTATCGATACAACGTCTCCCCGTATGGATCGGCGAGTCAATGTATCGATACGACGCCTCACCGTATGGGTACGGCGGCGGCACGTCGATTCTTCGATTCGATTGCCAAGATAGACTCTTGAGTGCGATTTTGGGGCGGGGCGCTTCGAGCGTCTGCGGCGGGATGGAGCCTGGAGCTTCGCCATTGACGACGAGCCGGGGGCGGCTTACTTCCTACCTCTCCAATAGCCTGGACGCCGGCGCAGGTCGGCGATGGCGAGAATGCGAACATGGTTGGATTTCACTTGGTAGATGACGCCGAAGGGAAATCGGCTGACCAGGCACCGGCGTGTTCGTCTGGAGATCAGTGACCAGGCTTTGGGAAACTGGACGATCCGATCGATCGCAGCATAGATCTCACCGGCAAAATCCAGGCCGAGCCCAGGAAGGCAATCCTCGTAGTAGCCAATCGTTTGGTCGAGCTCGACTTTGGCCTCTTCATGGAACGAGAACCTCATCGCCCATACTTCTGTCGCAGCCTGGAGAAGACCTCCTCACCGGGTATCAGCTTCGCCTCGCCAGATTCGATTTGGCTCACGCGGCGTTCCGCCTCTTCGGCCCAGGCGCGGTCGACATCCTCCTGGATCGGCAGGTTGAGGCTGGTGAGCAGCCTATCGACCAACCTCAAGCGGGCGTCCGCTGGAAGAGAGAGGGCATCCTCGGTGACTCGGTCTTTGACTGCTGCCATTCCACACCTCCCTTCTCCAGGTATTCAAGCACAGGAGTTGCGGCGAGACAAACTTGTGGAGCGAAGGTAGGTCTCGGGCAGCATTCCCCGTCTCAGAGACTCTTCTGACGGCGATCGGCTCGCCCGCTTGCCCCCTACCCGCCCCTTGGCTAAGCTCCCGGGCGGTCTGCCGTCCTTTTTCTCCCAGACCGAGGAGCCTCTGATGTCGATGCGCGCCTTCCGCCTCCGCCTACTTCCCGTCTTGGCCCTCCTGCTCGTGGCAATCCCGGCCCTGGCTGCGAAGCCGGCCCCGGTGAAGAGGGAGCCGCCGGAGGCGGCCAAGCCGACGGGGCTCGAGGAGCCGGCGGAGCTGAAGCCCATCAAGTTTCGCCTTCTCGGTACGGCTTGGGGCGGACGGGTTTCGCGCGTCACGGGCGTGCCGGGAGATCCCAACGTCTACTACGCGGCA
>DATIOS010000121.1:0-3519 GCA_035472915.1 Thermoanaerobaculia bacterium | reverse complement strand
TCAAGCGCGAGCTGGAAGGGGCCGGCTTCGAGGTCTGGGCCTGCCTGGCGGCCGAGGAGGCCCTGGAGGTCGTGGCCAGGCGGGGCCTGCCGCATCTGGCCCTGGTGGACATCCTGTTGCCGGGGATGGACGGCATGGCCTTCGCCCGCAAGCTGCACGAGTGGAGCGACCTGCCCATCGTCATGCTGACCTCGGTGGACGAGGAGGAGACGGTGGTGAAGGCCATCGAGTCGTTCGCCGAGGACTACATCCGCAAGCCGTTCAAGCTGCGAGAAGTGGTGGCGCGCGTCGAGCGGGTGTGCCGGCGGATGGGCAACTTCGCCTACACCTTGCAGCCGGTCATCAAGGTGGACGATCACCTGGCCATCGACTTCGCGCACCAGAAGGCGGCGGTGGACGGCCGGGCGGTGCCGCTGACCTCCACCGAAACCAAGCTGCTCTACGTCCTCATGCGCAGCGCCGGGCGGGTGGTGGCCACCGACTTCCTGCTCCGGCGCCTATGGCCCTCGGACGAGGTGTTCGAAGACACGCTCCGCGTCCACGTCCACCGTCTGCGGTCGAAGATCGAGCCCGAGCCCGCCCGTCCCCGCTACGTCGTCACCGAGCGCGGCACCGGTTATCGTTTCCCGCCGGTGACCGCTTAGGGACCACTTTCAGACCCGCCGCGCCGGCCACGGCGTCGGCGTCCGCGCCGCCAGCACCGAGCGGATCGTGTCCAGCAGCTCCCGGTTCGAGGTCTGGGACTTGACGAGGACCGAGGAGGCGCGGCTGGCCACCTCGGCGTCCACCTCGAGGGCCGAGAAGATCAGCACGGGCGTGGGCGGCGTGAGATTGCCCAGCAGCGCCAGCAGGTCCAGGCCTGAGCCGTCCGGCAGGGCAAGGTCCAGGATCACCAGGTCGAAGTGCTCCCGGGCCAGGCAGCGGCGGGCCTCCGCCAGGGTGGAAGCCGGCTCGACCTCGGATTCCCCGGCGACGATGGCGGCCACCACCCGCTGCAGGTCCGGGTCGTCCTCGACGTGCAGGATGCGGGCTCTATCAGTCTGAGCCCCCCGCACCGCCCGCCGCACGGCTCCCAGAAGCTGGATCTCGTCGATCGGTTTGGCGAGCCAGTCGACCACCCCCAGGGCGCCGCCGTCGAGCTCCGTCCGTCCGTCCTTCGCCCGCACCGACACCACGACGATGGGCAGCCGGCTGGTCGCCGCCTCGGCTCGCAGCTCACGGATCAACGAGATGCCATCTTGATCGGGAAGTGCGAGATCGACGGTCATGGCTGCGTAGCGCCGCTCGCGAACCAGCCGCTTGGCCATCGCCGCATTGGCTGCCACGTCGGCACCGAAGCCCTCCCGCTCCAGCATCAAGACGAGCAGGTTGGCGATGTCGACGTCGTCCTCACAGATCAGAATTCGGGGACCGTCGCCCGGCTGGGGCCCGGCGGCGGCGCCCCCCCACTCCGGCAGCTCGAACGCGAAGGTGGTGGCCACCCCGGGCTCGCTCTCGAATCCGATGCGGCCGCCGTGGCGTTCGACGATCGCCTTCGAGATGCTGAGGCCCAGACCCGTGCCGCCCTTTTCACGGGTCGAGGAGATGTCCGCCTGGGCGAACTTCTCGAAGATGGAAGCCTGGAACTCCGGTGGGATCCCCTTGCCGTGGTCGGTCACCGAGATGCGCACCCGGTTGCCGTTGCAGCGGGTGGCCGCGATCTCGACCAGGCCGCCCCGCGGCGAGAACTTGCAGGCATTGGACAGCAGATTGGTGACCACCTGTTGGAGGCGGTCGGCGTCGGCCCAGACCCGCAGGGCCTCGACTCCGGAGACGATCCGCAGCTCGACCTCGTAGGTCGTGGCATAACCCCGGTTGCTCTCCACCGCATGCTCCAGCAGCGGCATCAGCTCCAGGGAAGCGAAGCGGAATCCCATCTTTCCGGACTCGATCTTCTCGATGTCCAGGATGTCGTTGATCAGGCGCCCCAGCCGGTCGCTGTTCTTGGCGGCGATTTCCAGCAGCGCGCGGGCTTTCTCCGGCAGCTCGCCGGAGACGCCGCCGGCGAGCAGCCCGAGGGCGCCGCGGATGGACGTCAAGGGTGTGCGGAGCTCGTGGCTGACGACCGAGATGAAGTCGTTCTTCATCTGCTCGACCTGCTTCTGCTGCTGGACGTCGCGGGCCACGGCGTAGATGAGCCGCCGCTCCGGCGCCGAGGTGGCGCGCCATGCCAGCCAGCGGTAGGAGCCGTCCCGGGTCATGAAGCGGTTCTCGAACTCCACCACGCCGACGCCGAGCCGCAGCCGCTGCCGCTCGGTCTCGGTCAGCGCCCGATCGTCGGGATGGACGAGCTCGACGAACGGCCGCGACAGCAGCTCCGCGAGGGTGTAGCCCAGGACCCTCTCCCAGGCCGGGTTGAGGTGCTTGAAATAGCCGTCGTAGCCGGCGATGCAGAGCATCTCGACGGACATGTCGAAGAACCGGTCGCGCTCCTGCTCGGCCCGGGCTCGGTCGTCGATCTCGGCTTGCAGGGCGGCGTTGGTGCGGGCGAGCTCGGCCGCATGACGCTTCCGCACCTCTTCCTCCCGCAACCGCTCGGTGACGTCCAGCGCGTGCCCCAGCACGTAAGGAGCCGCGGACTCCGCCGTCACGAGACGGTTGCGATACATCCAGACGCGCTCCGTTCCGTCCCGAGCCACCACCCGCATCAAGCCCTCAGTCGGCTGGCCGGCCCGCAGGCGATCCAGGTACTCGGCAAACGCGCCTCTCGCCGCCGGCGCCAGGAGGTCACGCAGGTTCCTCCCCTCCAGCTCCTTGGCCGAATATCCCAGCGCCTGGGCGGCCGCCGGATTGACCATCAGCAGGAAGCCTTCGTTGTCGTGGGTGCAGATCAGGCCGAAGCTCTCGGCCACCAGGTCCCGATAGCTGCGCTCGCGGGCGCGCAGCGAGCGCCGGGTCCGCCGGACGATGACCCGCGCAAGGAACGCCGACAGCGCGATCGCGAGGACCACCGCGACCAGCCAGGCGACCTCAGCCCGAGCCATCGTTCCACTCGTTCGATTGCACGAGAGTCAATCCTGACGGATCGGGGAGGTTGTGGCAAGCCGGGGGAACCAGCCAGGCCCCCGGCTCTCTTCGTCGAGATTTCTTGCTACGCCGCGACCGCTACCGCTTCCACCGCCACCTCGACCTCTTCGAAGCGGGCGCTGAAGTGACGCAGCACCTTGGGCGCGAAGGTCATCTTCAGGCCTTTGAGGGTGTGGCGCTGCGCGCGGATGTCCTCCAGCACGCCGGTCACGTACTCCAGGTGCGAGTTGGTGAAGACGCGCCGCGGCACGGCGAGCCGGATGAGCTCCATGGGGGCAGGAATGAGCTCCCCGGTCACCGGATCGTCCTTGCCGAACATGACGCTGCCGATCTCCACGCCGCGAATGCCGCCTTCGCGATAGAGGGCCACGGACAGTGCCTGAGCGGGGAATTGATGCTGGGGAATATGCGGCAGGAGCTTCTGGGCGTCGATGTAGACCGCGTGGCCGCCCG
>DATIOS010000120.1:0-12891 GCA_035472915.1 Thermoanaerobaculia bacterium | reverse complement strand
GCCGCACCACCAAGCCTGATGCCCATTCACCCTGCTTTCGCCAAAGTCGACAAATCTATCAACGAACTCTGCCAGCAGGCCAAACTTGCCGCATGAAACTTGACCCAACTACGCCAGGTTTGTGGGACCAAGGACTCTAGGCCGGTGAAGCCCATGGCCGACCTCTTCATCCTCGCCCACGGCGGCTCGTGGGACATGCGATTCCAAATCACGTCGCTGGCGGCGAGCGTGGCGGCGGTGGGGGAGCGGGTGGATGTGGCGCTGTTCTTCGGGGCTCTCGACGCCTGGGCCCGGGGACAGTGGGACGAGCTCGATCCTCAGCCTCCCGTGTCCGCCGAGCGGCTGGAGTCTCTCGCCATGCCGCCTCTCTCCGAGATGCTGGCCCCGGGCCGCAGTGACGGCTTGATCCGCCTTTTTGCCTGTAGCGCTTCCGTTCGCCTGCTGGGGCTCGATACGGCCACGGTCCAGGCTTCGGTCGACGCCCTTCTGGGCTGGCAGAGCTTCGCGCGAATGATCCGGGACTCAGGGCGGGTGGTGACGCTTTAGCTTTTCCTCTACAATCCACCCTCTTTCGCGACGGCGCGAGGCAGAAGAAGGAGAAAGAGGATGGAGAAGCCGCGGATCGGGTTCATCGGCTCGGGAGTCATGGCGGAGGTCCTGATCAACGGTCTCGTCTCGCGTGACAAAACGGCGGCGGAGAGGATCTGGGCGGCCGGCCCCCGCCAGGAGCGGGCGGACCAGCTCTTCACGGCCTATGGCGTGAGAGGCACCACGGACACCTTGGAGGCGGTGGAGAACGCCGACCTGATCGTTCTGTCGGTCAAGCCGCAAACGCTGGCCAAGGTGTTGAAGCAGATCAAGCCGCGGGTCCGCCACGACCAACTGGTGATGTCGGTCATCGCCGGCGCCCGCATGGCCACCATCGGCAGGGCCTTGGACCATCCCGCGATCGTCCGCTGCATGCCCAACCTTCCCTGCCAGATCGGCCGCGGAATGACCATCTGGACGGCCACGCCCGAGGTCTCGGAACCGGTGCGCGACACGGTGCGGAGCATCCTCCAAACCATGGGCAAGGAGATCTATGTTCCCGACGAGGCGGACGTGGACCGCGCCACGGCGGTGAACGGCACGGGGCCGGCCCTCATCGCCCTGTTCGTCAAGTCGATCGAGGACGGCGCCAACTTCATCGGCGAGTCGCGCAGCCTTGCCCGGCGTTCGGTGCTGGAGACCATCCTCGGTACGGCGGAGATGATCCTCGCTTCGGATCGCCACGTCTCGGAGCTCATCGACGGCGTGACCTCGCCCGGCGGCACCACTTCCCGCGCTCTCCACGTGCTCCAGAACGGCCGCTTTTCGGCGGTGCTGACGGATGCCATCGACGCCGCCTACCAGAGGACGCTCGAGATGGGCGCCAAGCTGGACGAGCAGGTGGCCGGCGCGAAGGCCGCCAAAGACTGAAATCGGGCTCCTTCAGGATGTCGCGCGCCGCAGCGACAGCTCGAACGCCGCGCCGCCTCGCGGGCCGGGATCGGCGAGGCGGAGGTTGCCTCCCATGCTGCGGGCGAGTCGGCGGCTCAGGGGCAGACCGAGGCCGACGCCGGGGACGCCACCGGCGGCCCGGGCCGCGGATTTGTGGAACGGGCGGAAGATCCGGCGCCTCTCGACGTGGGAGATTCCCGGACCGCGATCCTGGAAATGCAGCACCAGATGCCGGCCCCGGCGCAGGGGGCGCACCTCCAACCGTGCGTCGGTACCGCCCGCAGCGTACTTGCAGGCGTTGTCCATCAGGTTGAGGAGGATGCGCTCGACGGCGGCGCGGTCCACCAGGACGATTTCGTTGGCCAGCTCGGGGAAGGGGAGGTCCACGGCCAATCCCATTCCCGCCCGCAAGGCGTGGCCGCTCAGCCGGTCCCGCAGCTCGCCCAGCAGATCCGCCAGCGGCACCGGCTCCAGGCGCGGCTCCGAGTGCCGTTCCAGCCGCGAGTAGGCGAGGACGTTCTCCACCAGATGCCCGAGGCGATCGGCCTCCGCGCGCAGCGTTCCCAGGTAGTCTTGCTGCTCGGCGGGAGCCACCATCCCCTCGGCCAGCATGTCGGTGTACAGGCGGAAAGTGGTCAGCGGAGTCCGCAATTCGTGGGTGACGGCGGAGACGAATTCCGCCCGCCGCTGGCTCTGTCGCAGGCTGGCGATCAGCAGCGCCGCCACCGCGGCCAACACCAGGGCGATGGTGGCTGAGCTGACGGTGAGGGTGAGGCGCGCAGGCGTCCAGGCGGGGCTCGCGACCGTGGGCAGGCGTCCCGGGTCGAGGCGTACGGGCAGCAGGGCGATGCGGCGCCCCGGGTCCGTCGATGGATCGTCCCCCGGAAGGAGATCGGCTGCGGGCAGGAGGTCTCGCACTTGGCCGAGGAGCCAGCCACGCAGCGCCGGCCAGTCGATCCAGATCCCCTGCATTTTCTCGGCCTCCCCGCGGCGAACGCGGCGCACCAGGTACAGCTCGCCGTGCACCCAGACCGGCTGCAACGTGGTCTCCACTTGGGTCACCGGCGTTGGTCGCACCGAAACTCTGCGCGGGGCAGCGATCTCCGAGACAGCTCGAGGGGCCGGAGTCTCCTTGGGGACAGGGTGCGAGGCCGGAGCTTCGGGAAGTCGGGGCGCTGGCTCCTCTTTGGGTTCCGGCGGAAAAGCACTTTGCTGGCTCGCCAGGTTCTGGCTTCTTTGCAGAAACTCGTTCTTGTTGAGCACGGCTTGGGTGTCTTCCGGTTTGGGTGCGGGACTGGTCGAGGGAGGCGGTGAAGTCTGAGCCACGACGGTCTGGGCAGAGACTGGAGGAGTCGCCGAGACCGGCGCGGGTGTTTGGGGACTCGCTTGAGCGATCACCTCTCGATTCTGCTGATTTGCCTGCGGGATGGACTGGAAAATAAGGCCGGCGCCGCCCAGCGCGGCAGCCAACTCCGCCGTCGGCAGGCCGTCCCCGGTTGCCGTAGAGGGCTGCGGCGACACCTCGAAGCGGCGACGGGCGAGCGGGCCGTAGGCGATTGCGGCCGGAGTGCCCGGCAACTCGCGGTCGAAAGCCTCGACAGCCCTGGCGTTCTCGCGGCCGATGAAGGCGGTGAGGCTCGAGTCCATGCGCCAGAGAGCGAGGCGGACCTTTTCCTCCAGGGCGGCGCGGCGTTGAGCTTCCGCGCTCGCTTTTTCCAGGCGCAACGTCGTACGGCCGATCCAGAGCAAGGCTCCGGCGAGCACCGCGGCGCTCGCCGCGAGAGCCAGGACGAGGGCGAGGGCGCCTCGCGTCATAGTGCCAGCCTGTAGCCTTTGCCGCGCACGGTCAACAGAACTCGCGCTGGGTCCTCGTCGTCCCGCAGCTTGCGGCGCAGGCGGGCTACGGCCATGTCCACAGAGCGCGTTTGGACATGGCGCGGGTTGACCTTCCAAATCCACTGCAACAGCTCCTCGCGAGTCGTGGCGCGGTGGGCGTTGCCGGCGAGGTAGCGCAGAAGGTCGGCTTCGAGAGGGGAGAGAGAGGTTGCCGTGCCGTCCGCGAACCGCACCTCAAGACTCCTGAGATCGATCTCGCCGCCAGGCAGAGGGAGGGACGCCGCGCCGTCTGTTCGCTCGGGCGAGCGTCGCAACACGGAATCAACGCGGGCCAGTAGCTCGCGGACGCTGAACGGCTTGACGACGTAGTCGTCGGCGCCGAGACGCAGGCCGCGGACCCGGTCGTCCTCGCCGCCGCGGGCCGTGAGCACGATCACCGGCAGGCTGGGCCGGGCATCGCGGATGCGCTCCAGCACGGTGAGGCCGCTGCCGGCCGGAAGCACGAGGTCGAGGAGAACGAGGCCGGCCTCCGCCGTGAGCGCCAGCCGCTGCCCCTCGACGGCGTCGCCCGCCTCCAGCACGCCGTAGCCCTCGTGGCGCAAAGCGTCGCGCAGCCCCCGGCGGATCGCCAAATCGTCTTCGATCACCAGCACCGTGGTCACGGGTTCAGTCTACAGCAGGGGCGCGGAAGGGCCGGTGAGAGCCCGATGCGAAGTTACACAGGCGTTACAGAGGGAGGAGGCGCGGCTGGCTAGAGTGAGGATAGAAAGATTTTTCCCTGAACGTACGGGAAAGGAGAACGTCATGAAAGCCGCACGTTGGACTCTTCTGGGATGCCTGATCGCCGCCGCCTTTCTACCCGCTTGTGCCAACGCTGATCTCGCCGCGACCGCGCGCCAGGTGCTGGCCGGCGATGCCGCTGCGATCAAGGCCCTGCGAGCCTCGGGACCTGAGGGAATGGAGGCGCTGTTGAAGCTCGCCGGCTCCGATCCGATGGTGGCCAATTCCCCCGCCTTCAACTCCGCGCTCGATTCCGTCTGCGCTCAGAAAGACTGCGCCGCTTCGCGCCTCTATTGGTACACCGATCTGGAGGCGGCCCGTGCGGCAGCGAAGGCTGGTGGCCGCCCGATCCTCTCGCTGCGCCTTCTGGGCCGGCTCGACGAGGAGCTGAGCTGCGCCAACAGTCGCTTTTTTCGCACCGTGCTCTACGCCAATGCGAGCGTCTCGCAAGCTCTGCGCGATAGGTTCGTGCTGCACTGGCAGTCGGAGAGGCCGGTGCCCAAGGTGACGATCGATTTTGGCGATGGCCGCCGTCTGGTCGGGACGGTCACCGGCAACAGCATCCATTACATTCTCGACTCGAACGGCCGGCTGGTGGACGCCCTGCCCGGACTCTATGGCCCGGGTGCTTTTCTGAAGCGGCTCGGCGAGGCGGCGGACGAGGCTGCGAGCATGGCGGCGGCCCCCGATACCGCCTACACGAGCCGGCTCGTGGCCTTCCATCAGGAGCGCATCGCCGTTCAAACGCGTGAGCTCTCGGCGGATCTCCGCCTGGGGCTTGGGACGCTGGCCGGGAACGTCCAGGAAGGCAGGTCCAGGCTCGGGAATCCGACAGCCGTGGCAGCCTCCGAACGTACCGCCAGCAAGATGATCGTCGAGATCCCTCTGCTTCAGGCCCTGCTGCCGGGAGAGATCGACGACTTCGGTTCCAGGATCCGGCAGATTGCCGGCATCGCCCGTCTTCACCGGGAAGATGCCCGGCTGGACGAAGCGAGCCGCCACGTCCTTATCGCCATGGGCGGAGCGTGGATGAAAGGCGATGAGGCCGAGGCGCTGGAGCGCTTCGAGGAGCTGATCGCGGAGGACACCGTCAGGAACGAGTATCTCCTCCACAATCAGATCCATTCCTGGCTGATGCGATTCCGGCAAGTTCCGGACCTGGCCGCCTTCGATTCCCGCGTGTATACCCAACTTTTCCTGACGCCGGCCTCGGATCCGTGGTTGGGGCTCGGGCCGACCGAGCTGTTCTCGGTGCTCACCCCGGCGGGATAAAGGATCGTCTGGATCTCGCTCCAGGTCGTCCGGATCTCGGTTCAGGTCGTCGGGAGATCTGCGCGGACGGTATCCGGCCCGACGCGGATCAGGAAGGTCTCCTCGCCCACCACCTGCGGATCGAGCGAGAACTCATAAAGCTCCAGGCCGCCGAAAAGAGCCTTCACCCGCGGCCAGCCGGCGGCCTGCATGTGCCGGGCGCCGTCCAGCGCGACGGTGCCGTCGTCGTCGAAAAGCACCACGTCGCCATCCGCAGGCGGCGACCACTCCGGACCTGGGTAGGGAATGGCGCCCGCCAGGCTGAAATTTCCCGGCCCAGGCCGTACGTCCACCAGCAACGGCCCCTGCCCCTCCTTCAGCCGCCGGAACAGCACGAAGGGCGACACTTCGAGCTGGGGATCGAATTGGACGACGGGAGTCGAGTCCTCCAGAAAGCGCGTGGGCACGGGGGGATCGTAGCAGCAGGACGGGGCGACCGTCCCCTTGGCCTGATAGGCTTGCGCCCACGATTCCAAGCTCTGAGCTCTGGAGGTCTCTGCATGGCGACCGCTGACGCGACCGATGCCTCGACCACGGATGCCCGTCCCCGGGGCGCGCTTCCCTGGGAAGCGCGCCTCCTGGTGACGCTGGGCCTTCTGGCCCTCTATCACTTCGGTCACCGGTTGCGGCTACCCCTCGTCAACCCGGGCATCGCAGAGCTCCCGGTGGCGGTTTCGCGTGCCAATCCCCTCGGTATTGGGTTTACAGCGCTCTTTTCCGGATTCATCCTCGTCGAGCTGTTTTCGGTGGCCACCTCGCCGGGCCGCCGGCTGCGCCAGGCCGGAGCGGCCGGCAGGGCTCGGCTCAACCGGGCGGCTCTCGGTACCAGTCTGGTGCTCGCCGCGCTTCAGGCGTTGGCAATCGCCATGTTCCTGGAGATGAGAGTCAGTCCAGGCGGCGAACCCGTCGTCTCCAACCCCGGGTTGGGCTTCGTGCTGGTCACGATGGCGACGATCACCGGCTCGGCGGCGGCGGTGTTCGTCCTGGCGAACCTCCTATCCGACTTTGGGATCGGCAATGGATTCGCCCTGCTGAATCTTGCCGAGCTCGGCCCGGTTCTGTTCGGGTCTATCGTAACCGCTGCTGGTTTCGAAGACTCCGGCTTGCTGATCCTGGGTGTCTGGCTTCTTGGATTCGCCGTCCTGGCTTTCCTGCTGATCCGGCACATCCGGGACGCCGAAGCCACGCACTCGCCGGCCTTCCCCCAGGGAGTCTTGGCAGTCGGGTGGACAGGATCCCTCCTCCGACTCGGCACCAGTTTCCTGTTCGCCTTGCTGTGGCACCCGCAAGTCCTCTACTGCGGCGCCGGTACGTTAGCGGTGGTGCTCCTCTCTTGGATCTGTTTCCACTTCTTCAGCAGCCGTCCCCGGCTGGAGGCCAACGTCCCTGAGCCGGCGGAGGTGCTGGACGGCCTTGCGGGTCGCTTGCGCCGTCGGTTGCCTCTCGCTACGGCTCTCCTCGCGGCTGGAGCCTTGGCCTTCTTCGCTTGGCAATCGGCCCAGCCGCTTTCTTTCCTGGCGACGAACGGCTTCCTGGTTCTCGTCGTCGTGATCGCGACCGGTTTCGACCTCGTGGACCAGTATCGGTTCATGAAGCGGAACGGCATCACGACGCGCCTGGTGCAACTCGACAACGTCCACTTCTCCTACCGCCTCGTGGAACGTCTGACGGAGGAGGGGATCGACGCCCTGGCGCGGGGCCACGTGCTGCGCTCGCTCTACTTCTTCCTCGGGCCGCTGTACAAGATCGACGTCCTGGTCCCGGTCGAGGACTTGGAAGACGCCCGCGGCGTGCTGGCCGAGTTGGAGGTTGCCCGCGAGGTGAAGGTGTTCTGAGGGCCGCAACGCGGCGTCTGACCGCGACCAAAACGAAGCACAACGACTTTTCCGATCTCGCCCTCCTGGCAGGATCTGTCCCGACGGGTTTCAGTGCGCCTGGAAAACCGCTAACCAAAACGCCGCTGGCGGGGATCAGTCCAGGGCAACACGAAATCAGATGGCCTCTCGCCATCAAGGAGGGTCGGATCATGCATCGATCAAAGTACGGCTTCTTTCTGAGTTTGGCAATGTCGCTCGCCTGCGGGGGAACGGCTTGGGGGGCGGGCGCTGTGAATTCAACTCCGTTCAACCTGAGCACTCCCGGCGCCCGCAGTCTGGGCATGGGAGGAGCCTTCCTCGGGCTGGCAGACGATGCAACCGCGGCCTACAGCAACCCGGCGGGTCTCACCAGCTTGACGGAAGGAGGGCCACAAATCGCGGTGGAATTGCGAAATTGGAGTTATTCAACACCGTTCATCTCAGGAGGAAGGCTGGACGGGACGCCGCAGGGTAGAGGTCTGGACTTCTTCCCGTTCCTCCTCAATGACACGACCCAAAGCAACGTTACCGACCTGTCGTTCGCATCGTTCGGCTATGTTCTGCCTGGAGGAATCACGTTCGCCTTATACAAGAACCAGCTTGCTAATTATTCGGCGGCCTTTCAGAGTGAAGGGTTTTTCTACGATACCAGTGTACATCCGGGGACTGGGCGCACACTCCCGAGTGGTTTTGAAACGAATATCCGCGTGGACAGTATTGGCTTGTCAATGGCCTATGAGTTTCGGAAGCCATTTCGCTCCAACGTCGAACGACCGCTCTCGATCGGGATCGGCGTGGCACGATATCATCTCAACTCAACTACATTTGGCTTGGCCTTTAACATCGACACAAGTGGCCAAGACCCCACAGCTCCGGATGGAAGCCTCGGCCATTCGCAATTCTTACCTGGAAACCTTCAAGCTGGCCGGTTTGAGACCGGTGACGATTCGGCGGTTGGTTTGATCTCCGGCTTTCTCTGGAAACTCGATCCGAAGGGGCAGTGGAGAGTGGGTGGGGTGTATCGAGAAGGTCCCAAGTTCAGGACTAAGGTGGATATCTTCGACCTTGAGCGAGGTTTACAGGCTGGAGCTGATAACACCCTGAAAATCCCGGATACCTATGGCTTCGGAGTGTCCTACAGCCCTGGCCGCTCTGAGGGGGAGACGAAGATTGCTTTCGACTACGTGAACTCTCGCTATTCACAGAGGTTCGGAGATTTTTTTGATGGTACGAGCAAACCGAATGCTCCAGACTTTGCAATTCCCGACGCTCAAGGGCTTCACTTGGGCTTGGAGCAAGTTGTCGTGAAGTCAGGGGAGTTCGTTGGAACGGTGCGTGCCGGTGCTTGGCGTGAATCGGCTCACGAGTTCCAATATAAAGGCTCTGACCCGACGCAACGCCTATACTATGCTACAGGGGGTAGTGATACCCACTGGACCGCCGGTCTGGGTCTGGTCATCGGCGAGCAGTATCAGATCGACGCTGCTATGGATCGCTCGGACCGAGTGAAAACCTTCTCGTTCTCGCTCGTCCGATTCTTTTGAGCCTTCCTCCAAGACGTTCTAGCCACGCACGCAGAGACGCCCATCCGGGCGTCTCTTTTCGCGTTAACCTGCCAGCGATGTTCAGCCACGACGGGCTTTCCACCTGGGCATAGATTCGGTGCGGCCTCTCCTTTCCTCCTTCAAGGCGCCCTGAAAGGCGGCCGCCAGCCCGTAAGGGCGACGTTCCCGTAGCCCCGGGTGCCAACCGGTGCCAACCCGGGGGAGGGAAAGGTGGGGACCGCCGCGATGGCGCAGGTGGCCGACCGTCCGGCCCAACGGGCCGGGAGAACGGAGCCCAGGGCCGAGGCCGCAGGCCGATGCCCTGGGTGGAGAGATTGACAAGGCGGTGCGGCCTGAAGGGCCGCGAGACCGAAACCAAGGCGTACAAGCTCTCGCGGCCCTTCAGGCCGCCAGGACGGGGGGGGCCTTTTTCCCAGGGCATCGGCCTTCGGCCTCAGCCCCGGGCTGGGGTCTCTCGGCCCGTTGGGCCGGTGGAGAGGAAGGTTTTCCGACATGTCGGGCGAGGGGGGCCCTCCCGCGGGTCCGGCGATGCGGCCCGCGGGTTCTTGCCTTACGATTTGTACGAGCAAACGACTTGAGCGGCGAAGGTGTTGAGGCGTGGCGGGCAGGTCAGGAGGTGGATTTCTCGTTGCGCTTGGCGTAGGCGTTCTTCTTGTATTTGACGAGCTTGCGGTAGCGCTTGTCGTCCTTGACCTTGCCCTGGATTTCCGAGACGGAAAACTCGCGGTAGGCCTTCTGGAACTTCCCCAGCTTGTAGAGGGCAAGGCCGAGATGGTAATGAGGGAGATAGACGGTGTAGCGCATGCCCTGGAGGTGAACGCTGCCGCCCTCCAGGTTCTTCTTCTCGATCGCTTCCTGAAGCAGGGGAATTGCCGCGTCCCAACGGCTCAGGCTGATCTCTCGCACCGCCCGCGTGTAGAGCTCGAAGGCGTCGCTCTGGGAGGTGTCCTCCGTGGAGCGCTCGATGCAGCCGGCCGGAATCCAAGTTTGGATGGACGCCAGCACGTCCTCAATGGGAAGAGTGCGCCCTTCGGCTGTGTCTTGGCTGATCTGGATGTTGAGGCCGATCAATCCGCCGGCGTCATCGAAGAGGGGACCGCCGGAAAAGCCTTCCTGGATGGGAGCGGAATGCACCAAAAGGTTGTCTTCGCGTCCTTTGAGCTCGCCCCGGCGTTCGTCCCAGACCTTGAGGCCTGCTTTGTCGCCTCCGACGGCAGTGACGGGAAAAGCATGGCGACCGGCCGACAGCTCGGCCTGTAAAGGAGCATGGCTGATGCCGGCCGACGGAAGCTCCTGCGGCATGGAGACGACGAGGAGCGCGAGGTCTTTGCTCTGGACCGCATAGGGAGTGATGAGGTCCTCGTCCTTGTCGCGGTCCTCGAGGATCTTGGGCGCCAGGTCGTTGAAGAACCGGATCTCGGTGGTCTTGACGTCCCGGCGGCTGGCCCGTTTGCCGTTCTCGCTCTTGCCGAAGAGGACGTGATGGGCGGTGAGGAGGTAGGCCAGTCCATCCTTCTGGCAAAGGATCACTCCGGAGCCGAACTCCGGCGGGGAGTTTTCCTGAACGGCACCGGAGGCGCTTTCCGTCGAGGCCTTCTCGCGCACGACCTTGATCTGCACGGTTTGCCTTTTGAGCAGATCAGGATCGGCGGCGCGGGCAGGGACAACAGAAAGGATAAAAAGGATAGTGGAGAGGGCGAGAGCGAGGCAGCGGGAATGGATCATGGGTTTCTCCTTTCAGGAAGATTCGTTTTTGAACAGGCCCAGGAGCTTGATGGCGCCCAGGCAGAGGCCGAGGATGGAGGCGACGGTCGAGTAGACGAGGGTCCGCAGGCGTTGGGTGTAGATCCAGAGGAAGAGGCTGGGGAGCTCTTCGGCCTGGAGCTCGGGCGTGGGGCCCAGGCGCAGGCTGGTCACCCGGCCCCAGAGGGTGGCGTCGAGCTTTCCATCCGCCAGAGTCAGGGAGCGCAAGGTGAGAGGCTGGTCGGCTTTCAGGGTGAGCAGGGTTCGCGGCTCGAGGTCCAGGGGTTCGCGCTCGCCGGCCGGAAAACGGACTTTGCCGCTCTGCACGAAGCTCTCTTCCTCGAAGCGGTCGGTGTGGAAGAAGCGGAGATGGGAGACCTTGAGGTCCGGGCGCAGCAGCGGGGTGGCCGCGGCGGCGGTGGGTTCGAGCAGGGCGAGCTGATCGCGCCAGGCGAGAACCTGGGGCCCAGAGAGTGCGAAGGGGAGGTGCGTTTCCTGAACCTTGCCGGTGGCGGGATCGACGAGCCGCAACGTGGTGCCGCGGCCGGCGTCCGGCGGTAGGGAGAGGCTGAGGAGAGTGTCGCCGCGGCCGCCCACGGCGGTGACGGGCGAGTCGGCTGGCACGTCGCCGTGGGTGAAGCCGGCGCCGTCCCCTTGCCGTTCCAGGGTGAGGCCGGCGCCGCTGGGCACGGCGGCGCTCCACGGCTCGGCCCCCGCGAGGGTGAGTCGGAGGCCCCGGTGGCCGGCGCGGTCGCGGCCTCCGGCTTCGAGCGTCAGCCGGGTGGAACCGTGGAGTTGCAGGAGCGCGGGCAGGAGCGGTTCCTCCTCGCCGGCTGTGAGACGGACGACATCGCCCCGGCCGGGCCGCAGAGTGGATCGCCCCGTGCCGGTGAGGAAGGCCTCCACGGTGCCGGCGCCCTTGAGATCGATGCGGCGGGCGCGTAGCGATGGGGCCAGCAGATCGATCCGGGCCAAGGCGTCGGATGCCGATTTTCCCGCGCGGTGAGCGGTGGCGGGCGGCTCGACCGTGAGGTCGAGCCGTTCCAGTACGGTCTCGATCTCGACCACGGTTGTGCGGGTTTGGAAAAGCAGCACGCCCACCACCAGCAGAGTGGTCACGGCCACGCTCGCCAGGATCAGGAAGAGCCGGCGCTGGGCGCTATTGGAGGTGGCCATAGTGCTCGAAGGTGACGGTGGTGCGTAGAGGACGCGGGGATTCGGCCAGCATGTCCCCCTTGACGCGCAGGGTGTAGCGGCCGGCGGGCACGGACTGTTTGCGATCGTCCAGGCCGTCCCAGGTAATGCGCACGGAGCCGCCGAGATCGCTGGAGCAGACCCATTTGCGGACGGGGACGAGCTGGTTTCCTTCCTCGCGCGAGATGGTGCAGTCGACGTCGACACCGGCGCCGCTGCGGAAGAAGAAGAGATAGGTGCCGCCCGGGGTGGGCGGGGCGCCGGAGGAGAGGAAGGCCGGGAAATAAAGGGTTTCTTCGCGGTTGCTGACCTTGGCGTGGAGCTTTCCCGCTTCAATGCCGAGCGGCCCGAGAACCTCGCCGCGGGGCCACGAGAACGATTGGAGGCCGGCGGCATAGGGCTTTTTGGTGGGGTGCATCATGTAGTTCTTGTCGGGCTCGCGAACCTCGATGGTGGGAGTGAGCGATGCGGGCAGCCAGAAGTAGAGGTGGAGCTTCTCGGGACGGGGGCCGAGGGTGTCTCCCTGACGGTACTCGACGGCCACCAGGTCGAAGCTGCTGCCTGAGACCTGAAGGTTTTCGACACCCTCGAAGCGATCGCCACGATCGGCATAGCGGCATTTCTCGCAGGCGGCGTGGGCGGGCGCCGCGGCCAGTAGGAGAAGGACTCCGGCGGCCGTGGCGCCTGCGGCGTGGAAAATCAATCTGTTCATGAGCGTCCCTCCTTGGGATTGGAAGTTCGCTCAGGACTGATCCGCAAAGGCGGGGATTTGGTTAGTTGGGGCTCTCTCCCAGCAGTCGCTGCCGTTCGGCTTTGGAAAGGTCGCGATTGGCGATGCGGCGGGCGATGCGGCGCCAGGAGGCGGGGTCCGCGTCCCAGCGGCGGAGGTAGCCTTTATTGTCCGCAGAAAGAAAGGTTTTCCCGCCGGGCTCGAAGGCCAGGCCAAAGATTTCGTCGCGGTGGCCCGCCAAGGGGCCGGCGATCACGGCGCCGGTGTTTACGTCCCAGAGGGTGATTCGCCGCCCGCGGCTCGCGGAGGCCACGATCTGACCGTCGGGGCTGAGGGCTGCTGCGGTGATGGAGCCGTCGAGGCCGGGCAACTCGGAGGCGATGCGGCGCCGGAGGGC
>DATIOS010000119.1:0-2043 GCA_035472915.1 Thermoanaerobaculia bacterium | reverse complement strand
CGCGGCTCAGCGGCAGCCAGCCGCGCGCGAGGCCCAGCTCGTAGTTGGGGAAAATTCGCCAGCGATCGTCGGTGCCCACCAACAGCCGGCCGCCCGCGTCCACCAAACTGGCCAGGAGTCCGCCGGCGCCGCGGGCGCTTCGCACCTCGACCATCAGACGATTTGCTCCCGGAAGCAGCAGCGGACCGACCTCGTAAACGTCCAGGACGGCTCCGGGCTGGAAGGCGCCGGCGCCGACCTGCCGGCCGTTCAGGGTGAGGACGTACTCCTCGTCCGCCGTCACCAGCAGGCGCGCGGAGGAAGGCAGTACTGGGAGATCGAAGTCACGGAGCACATAGAAGGCGGTGGGCTGGTGATCGTCCCATTCGACGTCCTTCCAAATCCACTGTGCGGAGGCGGTGGGCAGGCTGCGCGCCCGAGCCCCCGGCAACACCCGAGTTGCCAGCGCAAGGCCGAGGACGACGAGCGTGGTGATGAGGGCAAGGGCGCCCCAGCGGCGCCGGGGATTGGGCGGTGAAACGGCGGGCGGCACAGGAGGACTTTATACGAATCCGCCGTCGCCCTCATCCCCTTCCCCAGGGGTCCACCCGCGTCGCCGAATTTTCTGCAAACCCGTGCCATACTTTTGTCACGGTTCGCCCTCAGCGCCACACTTACGGGGATAGAACCGGTTCAGATAGTTGAGGTTGGCGATCGTGGGCGCCGGCGAGAACCGCCGCTTAAACCCACATTGATATGTGACGTTTTATCTTGAGAGGAGAGAATCATGCGCCTGACCCGCACTTTGGTCGTAACGTTGGTGACTGTCATCTTACTTGCCATGGCCGTTCCAGCCGCCCAAGCCCAAGCCATCAAGAAACCACAGCCCGTCCTCCATACTCAGGGCGTGGCTTGGTTGGGCTTCGCCGTGACCTGGCTGGCCCGGCTTGGCGGCAACGAGCCGCTGGTGGTCAACCGGTTGACCAAGCGAACGATGAGCTCGACGATTTCCCTGCCACCGCCTACCGGTACCGGCGGTGGTCACTACACTCCAATGACAGGACCGTGCATCGATCCCATGGGAATAGGCCGCTGCAATTGACCGGCCTGGCCTGACGACGGGGCGGCGCAAGCCGCCCCACTTACGGCCGGTATATAGTTTTTTGACGGGAGGAAGCAATGTCGAACGGGCATCCGAGCAGTGAGGATCTGAATCTCTTCTTGTCCCGACCCGCGAACACGGCCCGCAATGGACGGGTGGTGCGCCACCTTTTGGCCGAATGCCCGGACTGCAGGGAGCGCTTTCGTCAAATCGGCTGGCAGGATGATCGCCTGGAAAGATTGCTCCGGATCACCAGCTCCGAGCTCGCAGAGTCGGACAGCGCCAGCCTCTCTTCTGCGAATGCATGGAGCTACGACCATGCGTTCGCAAAGGCTGAGCAGTCTCTCGACGCCTTTTTCGTTCCGGTCCGGCCACTCGAAGACGCTCCCGAGATTCTGCTCGCGGAGCTCGAATCGCTGTCTCTCGAAGAACAGATCCGTCGCACTGGGAGCGACGCGCGGTTCGCACTGCCTCAACTTGTGCACTTTCTCAGCGACCGCAGCCATGCCCTTCGTTATCACGCGCCGGAGGAGATGTTGCACCTCGCCGCCCTCGCTCGCGCGGCCGCGGAGGCCTGTTTAGCTGAGGACTCCGGAGGCGAGTTGCGGCTGGCTGATCTCCGCTCCTGGGCCTGGGGGCACTACGGCAACGCCTTGCGCGTCTGCGGCCGGTTGCGGGATGCCGAGGAGGCCCTTATGCGGGCAGCGGCGTTGCGCGAAGAAGGCACCGGCGATCCACCGCTACGCGCCCGTCTGCTCGAACTGGGAGCTTCGCTCAACACTTTCCAGCGGCGCTTCGAAGCTGCGGTCTCCCTGGCCGAGGCAGCGAGCCAGGTCTACCGCGATCTCGGCGAGACCCACATGCTAGCGAGCGCGCTCGTTCAAAAGGCGATCGCGGCCCTCTATTCGGGTCGGCGGCCGGGCTGCCGTCGAGGTCGTCCTCGAGAACGATATGGACCTTTT
>DATIOS010000118.1:0-2494 GCA_035472915.1 Thermoanaerobaculia bacterium | reverse complement strand
AGCCCGGAGAAGTTCAAGCGCCAGCACTCGGCGGTCGAGTACCTGACCGACCACTTCGCCGACGCGCCGGTCTGGATCGTCGCCTGCCTCGACACCGGGGCGAACCACAACGCCGCAGCCGGCGCCTCGATCTATCCGGCGGTGCAGAACATGCTGCTGGCGGCCCGCGCGCTCGGCCTCGGCGCCACCTTGACCACGCGCCACCTGCTGTTCGAGAAGGAGAGCGAGGCGGCGCTCGGCCTGCCGCCGGGCGTGCATTCCTATTCCGTTGACGCGGGGTGGCACCGTCATCCTGGTGCGCGACGCTCTCGACGCGGCTCAGGCATCTCCCGGGGTGGAGACTCTGCTCAACACGGTCCCCTCGATCCTCGCCGAGATGGTACGGACCGACTCCTTTCCGGCCGCCGTGCGTACCGTCAACCTCGCCGGCGAGCCGCTGCCGCGCGATCTCGTCACTCGCATCTATGCTCGGAGCTCTGTCGAGAGGGTGTGGAATCTCTATGGCCCCACGGAAGACACCACCTATTCGATGGCGGCCTTGGTGCCGGCGGAGGGTGAGCGGGTTTTCATTGGACGTCCGATCGCAAACACCGGTGCCTACCTGCTCGATCCCGCAGGCCGGCCGTCTCCTCTCGGGGTCGCGGGAGAGCTCTATTTGGGAGGCGCCGGTCTGGCGCGAGGATATCTCGGGCGTCCCGACCTGACGGCTGAGAAGTTCGTTCCTGATCCTTTCGGCACCGAGCCGGGAGCGCGCCTGTATAGAACCGGCGACCGGGCACGCATGGCCGCGGATGGCCAGCTCGAGTTTCTCGGCCGCTTGGATCAGCAGGTCAAGATCCGCGGTTTCCGCATCGAGCTCGGTGAGATCGAAGCAGCGCTCCAGACCCATCCCGCGGTTGCCAGCACGGTCGTAGCAGTATCGCGGGAGGGTGCCGGCGAACCTCGTATCGTGGCGTACCTGGTGCCGAACGGCGGCCTACTGCCGGCGCTTTCGGAGATGCGGAGCTTTCTGCGCCAGCGCCTGCCGGACTTCATGCTCCCCTCGGCCCTGGTCGAGCTCCCGAGCCTGCCGCTGACGCTCAGCGGTAAGGTCGATCGCAAGGCGCTGCCACTGCCGAGCACCGGCGGAAGGCTGGAGCCCGGCACCCGTCGATTGCCTCGCAACCCGACTGAAGAGGTGGTCGCCGGGATCTGGTCAGTCGTAATTGGAGTTGAACAAATCGGCATTGACGACGATTTCTTCGAGATCGGCGGACATTCGCTAATGGCGACGCAAGTGGTCTCCAGACTCCGTCAGACCCTGGCTGTCGAGCTCTCCCTGGCAAGTCTTTTCAGTGCGCCGACCGTTGCCCGTTTGGCCGAGCGCGTGGACGAAGAGATTCGAATCGGCGCCGGGATACAGTCTTCGCCTCTCTCGCGGGTTCCCCGTGACAGAAGTCTGCCCCTCTCTTTCTCCCAGGAGCGTCTCTGGGTGATGGACCAGCTCGATCCGGAGCTCTCCAACCTGCCTCTCGCAGTTCGAATCGTGGGTCCTCTCCTGCTGCCGGTCCTCGTGCGCGCTTTGTGTCAGGTCGCGGCTCGGCACGAGTCGCTCCGTACCCGATTCGTCATGGACGGGGATGAGCTCAGGCAGGTGGTCGATCCACCGCCGCAGGTTGCCGTGCCGTTCCTCGACCTTTCCGGCCTCGCGCCGGAGGCGCGCCATCGCGAGGCCCAGGGCATCGTCCATGACGAGGGATGGCGCCGCTTCGATCTGGAACGCGGTCCGCTGTTGAGGGCGCGCCTCCTGCGGCTGGAAGCTGCGGAGCACGTCGTACTCCTGACGACTCATCACATCGCTTCCGATGCATGGTCCTTGGGAATCCTCATCCGTGACGTCACTTCGCTCTACGCGGCCCTGTCGCGAGGCGGTTTGCCGTCCTTGCCGGAGCTGCCGATCCAGTATGCGGACTTCGCGGTCTGGCAGCGGGGGTTGCTGAATGGAGAGTTCGTCCAACAGCAAATGGATTTTTGGCGCCGGCATCTGGCCGAGAGCGCTCCGATCCTCGATCTGCCCTTTGATTCGGGGATTCTGGTCTCCCGGGAGCGCCACGAAGGCCGGCGGGTGCTCGAGCTCCCGCGATCGTTGACGTCGGGGCTGAGGCAGCTTGGCCATCGGGAGGGCGCGACCCTCTTCATGACCCTGCTTGCGGTCTTTCAGGTCCTGTTCTCACGTTACTCCGGGCAGGAGCGGTTCAATATCGGATCGACGATCGCTGGCCGCGGCCGCCTGGAGACGGAAGGTTTGATTGGCTTTTTTGTCAACACCCTGGTCTTCCCCTCCGACCTCGCGGGTGATCCAACTTTTCGCAAGCTGCTGCGGCGGGTTCGGCAGGCGGCCCTGGGTGCCTACGGCCCATTTGTGACGGCCGGCGACCCAGTCAGCCATCTGTCGCAGCGACGTGTCGCTACGGATGGCCGGGTCAAGCCCGGCCATGACGGAGGCGGTATGACT
>DATIOS010000117.1:0-11680 GCA_035472915.1 Thermoanaerobaculia bacterium | reverse complement strand
CTCGGAAAGGTCCCAGCCGCTCAAGGAATAGGTCGGGATGGATCTCGTGATGACAGTCATTTCGGTTTTGGTGTTGGACTTCGCCCGGAGCTCGGAGTGGACAGGATGCGGGCGGACCGGCACGATGCCGGTCCGCCCGAGCCACTCATTTTAGCCGAGGTGGGGGGAGGATCACCGCCGGCACGCTCTTTTCCTTCGCCAGGCCGTTGAAGCGGGCGAGGTCGGTCTCCCAGATCGTGCGCAGCAGGGTGAGCTGGGCGTCAATGGCGGCGGTCACCTGGTTCTTCACCGCGATCGCCTGGGCGGTGGGCCGGTAGTCGCCGAGGGAAGCGGAGTCGGCCACGGAGTTGAGCTTGTCGTCGAGCTTGATGGGGAAGTTGAGCGGGTCTTCGGAGCTGCGGTTCTTCGTCTGGTAGAGCGCCTCCTCGACCGCCGTCATCTTCTTGTCGATCTCCTTGGCGACCGCCACCACCGGCTTCTGGGCGTCGTCCTTGGCGAGCCGTTTTTCGATCTCCAGGAGCTGGGTGCGGACGTCGCGGATGCGGCGGATGGCGTCGTGGGTCTCGGTGAGCTTGGCGTGGATCTCCTGGAGGAATTGAAACTGCGCCTCCAGGTCCGCCTGGGTGGAGCTGGAGCGGGGATCTTTGCGGATCTCGAACGGCTGCACGAGAGTTTCGCCGCCGGCCGTGAGGCGGGCCTGGTATTGGCCGGGGATGGCCATCGGCTGCACCGGATCGCCGCTCCACAGCACCATGCCGGGGAATTTTCCGGCCGCCGGCCAGCGCAGATCCCACACGAAGCGGTTGTGCCCGGCTTCGGTGGTGATCTTCGGTTGCTCTTCCTCATCAGCCGGCCCAGCCTCTTCCTTCTCCTCCTTCTCTTGCTTCTCGGCCTCCTTGCCTTTGTCCGCTTCCGGTTCCTCGCCCTTGGCGGTTGGCTTTCTCGGTTCCTTTTCCTTGTCGGCCTTCGGCTTCTTGTCCTTGCTCTCTTCCGCCGGCTTGCCGACGAAGGTCTGGATCACCTTGCCGTCGTGGCCGAGGATCTCCAGCTTCACCTTGCCGGCCTGCGCGGCCGGCGGCGCTTCCTTCAGGTAGTAGTCGATGACGGCGCCGGTTGGCGGGTTGGTGCCCAGTCCTCCCTGGGGCCGGCCGAAGCTGAAGGCCGTCGACAGCCGAACGGCCGGCGATACCTGGAAGAGGTAGGCCTTGGCGCCGCTCAAGTCGTCTTTGGCCGTATGGACGGCGGCTTCGCGCAGCGGCTGGAGATCGTCCAGCACCCAGAATCCCCGCCCCTGCGTGGCGGCTACGAGGTCGCCGTCCTTCACCGTCAGGTCGGCGACCGGCACCACCGGCAGGTTGAGCTGCAGCGGTTGCCAGTGGGCGCCGTCGTCGAAGGAGACGTAGGCGCCGTGCTCGGTGCCGGCGTAGAGCAGGCCGCGGCGGGCGGGGTCGGCGCGCACCACACGGGTGAAGTGCGCGGGGTCGATCCCGGAGTCGATCCGCGTCCAGGTCGCGCCGTAATCGCTGGTTCTATAGAGATAAGGACGGAAGTCGTCGGACTTGTACATCGTCGCCGCCACGTAGGCGCCGCCTTTTTCATGCGGGCTGGCGTCGATGGCGTTGATCTGGATCCACTCGGGAATTCCCTTGGGAGTGACGTTCTTCCAGGTCTTGCCGCCGTCGCGGGTGACGTGAATGAGGCCGTCGTCCGAGCCGGCCCAGATCGTGCTCGCTTCCAAGGGTGACTCGGCGACGGTGAAGATGGTGCCGTAATACTCGACGCTGGTGTTGTCCTTGGTGATCGGACCGCCGGAGGAGCCGAGCCGCGACTTGTCGTTGCGCGTCAAGTCGCCGGAGATGGCGCTCCAGCTCTGGCCGCTGTCGGAGCTTTTGAACAGCACCTGGGCCGCGGCGTAGAGGGTATTCGGGTCGTTGGGCGAGAAGACGATGGGGAAGTTCCACTGGAAGCGGTAGAGGATGTCGCCCGCCGCCGCTCCCATGGGATTGTCCGGCCAGGGATTGACGTCCCGCATCTCGCCGGTGGCGTGGTTGAGGCGGGTGAGCAGGCCGCCGTAGGAGCCGCCGAAGACGACGTCGGAGTCTTTCGGATCGGGCACGATGTAGCCGCTCTCGCCGCCGGCCGTGGGGCTCCAGTCGCCGGGGCCGATGCCGCCGCCGCTGCCGCGGGAGAGGATACGCACCGCCGAGTTGTCCTGCTGCGCTCCGAGGATGCGATAGGGGAAGTGCGTGTCGGTCGAGACGCGGTAGAACTGGGCCGTGGGCTGGTTGCTCTGCGGCGTCCAGGTGGCGCCGCCGTCGGTCGAGACGTTGACGCCGCCGTCGTTGGACTCGATCATCCGCTGCGGATCGTTGGGATCGATCCACATATCGTGGTTGTCGCCGTGGGGCGTGCGGAGGGTGGTGAAGGTCCTGCCGCCGTCCTTCGAACGGTGGAACTGGACGTTGGGGACATAGACGACGTCCTCGTCTTTCGGATCGGCGAAGATGCGGCTGTAGTACCAGGCGCGCTGGCGCAGGTCGCGCTCGCTGTTGGTCTGCTTCCAGGTCTTGCCGCCGTCGCGGGAGCGGAAGACGCCGCCGTCCTTGGCCTCGACGAGGGCGTAGAGGTTCTCCGGATTGGACGGCGAGACAGTGACGCCGATGATCCCCAGCGTCCCTTTGGGAAAGCCGGGATTGAAGGTCAGCTCGCTCCAGGTATCGCCGCCGTCGGTGGACTTCCACAGACCGGAGCCGGGGCCGCCGCTCTCCAGGCTGTAGGGCGTGCGCCGCACGTTCCACATCGAGGCGTAGAGCACCCGCGGGTTGTCCGGGTCCATGGCGAGGTCGACGGCGCCGACCTTGTCGTTGACGTAGAGGATGCGGTCCCAATGGGCGCCGCCGTCCTTCGAGCGGTAGACGCCGCGGGTCTCGTTGGGTCCGAAGAGATGGCCGAGGACGGCGGCGTAGACCAGGTCCGGATTCTTGGGATGGATGCGGATGCGGGGGATGTGCCGCGAGTCGGCGAGCCCGGAAAGCTTCCACGTCTTGCCGCCGTCGGTGGATTTCCACAGACCGTCGCCATGGGAGACGTTGCCGCGCACGGTGACCTCGCCGCCGCCCACGTAAACGACGTTGGGGTCCCATTCGGAGACGGCCACGGCGCCGATCGAGCCGCCGTAGGTGCCGTCCGAGACGTTCTTCCAGCTCCGGCCGCCGTCGGTGGTCTTCCATACACCGCCGCCGGTAGCACCGAAGTAGTAGGTGTTGCGGTCACCGGGGAGGCCGGTGACCGCCGCCGCCCGGCCGCCGCGATACGGGCCGACCTCACGCCACTTCATGGATTTGAAGAGCGCCGGATTGACGGTTGGCTGGCTGGGTGGGGGCGGCGGGGGCGGGTGGCTGCTTGGGCTTGGCGGCTTGGGCCGCGGCGCCGGAGGTTACCGTAAGGGCTAACGCATAAACGAGTGACTTCATCATCGGCGGAGATCTCCCCTCAAGATCTCCGCTTTCTACCATAGAGGAGAGCGACCTTCCCCCACCCAAGACCCCTCATCACCCCGGCCCTCTTCTCCCATCGCCCTCCCCCCAACCGGGAGAAGAGGGAGAACAGCCGGCGTTCCGCACCCGCGTCGGCGGTCGGATTCCCTCGTAAGGCGGTCCCAAGGTAGAGACGCCCGACGGGGAACCCCGTGGGGCGTCTCCGAGGGCGGCGATGTCGCCGATACACTCAGATGCTCCCGCGGGCCGTCCCCCTCTTCTCCCCGGTGTACTCCTCCGTTCAGAGCGGAAGGAAGCGAACCTGACCTTCCCACTCCCCGGGCAGGCTCGCCGAAGCGAGCAATACCAACTCCTCGATGGCCTGGCCTATCGGCAGGTCAGGGTGAACTTCGAAGAGCCCAGGCATAGGTTGCCAGCGTTTTACCCATTCGTAGGCATGGTGGGCCATGGTGGAGATGTCATGGGACAGGACCACTCGCTGTTCGTCCGCTGCCCACTGGAGGACGACCGGGTCGATGGCTTGATAGAGGGCTTCCAAATCCTGGACTCGCACGACGTCGAGCTGAGGAAGCCGCCGCAAGAGGCCGCGCACAATCCGGCCGTTGAAGTTCTCATCGGCAAGAAAACGGAGCATGCGAGGGTCGGTTCAGCGAAGCCGGCTCTGCAATCGTTCGCGAAGACCCGTGGAGGGAAACAGCGTCTGGAACTTACGGCGCACCGCGTCAGCCTGTTGCTCCCTGCGGCCCAGATACGCTGCAACCTCATCCTGGTGCCGCAAGTAATAGGCGATCACAGCGTAGATGTCGGCCGTCTGGAGAGATGGATAGTCCTGGGCGATCTGCTCCGGGGTGTCCCCCTTCCGATAGGCGCCAACGACGGTATCCAAAGTCACCCGCGTGCCTCCGACCCGGAGGACTCCCTCGGCGTCGAGGGCGAGGGGAACGGGCTCAGCGGCGGTGACGGGCGACATGCAGGCTCCTTTCGAGGCGAGTATACCGCTGTCCGTCTCTCATCGCATTCCTCCGGGGCGAACCACCAGGACGCTCCGCGGGAACGACCCCCTCTTCTCCCGGTCGGGGGAAGGGCGATGGGAGAAGAGGGTCGGGGTGATGATGAGGGGCGTTTTACTTGTAGTCGTCGAGGCTGAGCTTTTCGAACGGCAGGCCGAAGGGATGGAACAGGTTGAACACCGGCTGCTCGATCACCTCGGCGAAGCGCAGGAAGAAGGGTCCGAGCTCCTCGATCTCCGAGGTTCCGGACTCGATGCTTAGGTACTCCTCGGCAGTTTGCCCCGTCTTCTCTGCCACCTGTTCGGGTGAGAGCTGGCGGGCCTCACGATGCTTGCGAATCAGCTCCGCGGCCTGGCCGGGCCGTGTGTCCGCCGATTTGCCGGAAGGCGCGAACATGCGGCTGGTCGGCACGTTGAGCGCCACCGCCAGGTCGCGGATGGCGGGGCCCCAGCGTTCGGCCGGCGAGTTGCCCGCTTCGACGTCGCGATATTTCTCGGGGGAGACGCCCAGCTTCTCGGCCATCTCGTCGGCGGAGAGCTTCTTGCGCTCCCGTTCTTTCATCAGGACTTCACCTTGTTTCACGTCCCCTCCTCGCTGGCTCAGGGTGGTGGCTCGGAGTGTGCGCCGGGATCCCGGCCGAGCCTACGGTCTTCGCTTCGGATCGCAGATGCTAGCACAGAACAGAGCACCTCTCTCTGCTCCATCTGGTGCGCTGCCCGTGCCGGGGCGGGACAAGTCAGCGTTTGCGCTCCCCCGAAAGGGCCTTGAGGGCGTCGATCGGGCGCCGGTCGGGGCTCATCAGCTTGAGCGCCCGCCGCAGGTGGGGCTCGGCCTCGTCGGCCTGGCCGAGCCGGCGGTGAATCTCGCCGGCGTACAGCTCCGCGAGGCCACAGTTGGGGTCGCGCCGGAGAGCTTCGGCCAGCTCGCGCAACGAGCGGCCGGAATGGGCCGGCGAGACCAGGAAGCGGCACCAGGCCGTCTCGGCGGCGTAGACCCCGTTCTGCGGATCGCAGTCGGCGGCGAACTCGAGGAGCACCAGGGCGTCGCGGGGCTTGTCGGCCTCCAGCAGCGACTTGCCCTTCTTGTACTGGGCCTCCGAATCCAGGAGGTCCGTCTTGATGGCGAAGCTCGCCGCCGGCTTTTTCTCCCGCTCCTCGCGCAGGGTTTTGCGGCGGAAGAGCAAGGTGCTGCGCTGCTCCCGGTCGCAGAGCTCGCCGTAGGCGCGGGCGCCGGCCAGGAACAGATCCTGTGCCCGCTCCGCCATCGCGGCCAGCTCGGGATGGTCGAGCGTCCAGGGGGCGAACCGGCGGCCATAGGCGAGGAATCGCTCGTCCGTCTCCCCGGCCGTCGCCTCTTCCGGCACGCTCAACAGGTCGAAGGCGTCCAGCCGGCGATAAGAGAGGTACGCCTGCATGATCTCGTTCCGCCGCTTCTCCAGATCCTGCGGGGGAGGCGCCGCCGCCGGTTTCGGGGACGCCGCCGGTTCTGCCGCGGGGGCCGGAGGCGCCGGCACAGAAAGCGGCAGGATTTGAGCCAGCGGGATCGCCCCGGTGACCGGCGCCGGAGGACGCAGGGGCGGCGCCGTGCCGATCAGCTCTTTCGGCACCGCGTCCGCTTCGACCGCGACTCCCAGAATACAAAAGGCATAGAGAAGGCGGGTGATCTCGTCCACCGGCAGCCCCGTCGCCTCCGCCAGCTCGCCCATCCGCCGCCCGGGCCGCAGCGCCTCGGCGAGCTGCGCCTGCCGCGGATGCAGGCGGATCTCCTCCAGCGGGAAAGGAGGGCGGGGATTGAGCACCAGCCGTTTGCCCACCAGCGGCCCGACCGCCATGTCCACTTCCTCCTGGGGGGCGAAGCGGGTGACGCCGGTGAGAATGAGCTGCGGCACCTTGACCTTGAGCGACGACCCGGACTGGGGCGCCTCGTCCAGCCAGTGGAGCTCGCCCTCGTTCCAGGTGAAAAGATCGAGGAGCTTCTTGGCCAGGTTCTGCTGCAGGATGCGGAACAGATCCACGGCCGAGACCAGCCCGTTCTCCAGCAGCACCTCGCCGATCGGCACGCCGCGCGCCGCGGACTTCGACAGCGAGGCGGTGAAGTCCTCCTCGCTGAGCTTCCCTTCCAGCACCATGTAGCGGCCGAGAGTCTCGTGGGCCATGTTGGAACGGCAGTCGACGGGCACGCCGTCCTCCAGCAGGATGCGTTTCCACATCTGCCGCCGGCGGACCTCCAGGACCAGCGTGTGGCGCTGCTGGGCATGCGCGAGCAGCAGCGGTGCGAAGGGCACCTCGACGAGGCTCCCTTCGCGCAACTGCGCGATCTCCTGCAATTGACGCGTGGTCGGAATCAAGCGGTTAGAGGCTAAACTGCCGCTTCGCGGCGTGTCAACGGCCGGTGTGCCGAAAGGCCTTGGGCTCGCATAGAATCCGCCGATGGCAAAACCCCACTTCCTGCTCGACGGGCCGAAAGGCCAGACGATCGTGCTCGTCCATGGCGCCGGAGCGCCAATGGATTCGCCGTTCATGGACGCCATGGCCGCCGGGCTGGCGGAAGGCGGCCTGCGGGTGGTGCGCTTCGAGCTGCCCTATATGCGCCGCCGGCGGGAGAACGGCGAGCGCCGTCCGCCGGACCGCGAGCCCGTGCTGCGCGAGGCGTGGCTCGAGGCCATCGCCTCCCTCGGCGGCGGCGAAGGGCTGGTGATCGGCGGCAAGTCGCTGGGCGGCCGCATGGCGAGCCTGGTGGCGGACGAAGCCGGCGCCCGCGGCCTGGTCTGCCTCGGCTACCCGTTCCACCCCCCGGGCAGGCCGGAAAGCCTGCGTACAGCCCACCTGCGGAACCTGCGTACCCCGACGCTGATCGTGCAGGGAACCCGCGACGCCCTGGGCTCGCGCGAAGAGGTCGCCGGCTACGAGCTGTCGCCGGCCATCCGCATCGTCTGGCTGGAGGATGGCGATCACTCGTTCAAGCCGCGCGCCTCCTCCGGACGGACGGAGACCCAGAACCTCGCCGCCGCCGTGGCGGCGGTGCTGCGTTTCGTCGAGACGCTGTGAGCCCAGCCACCGCCGGCCAGTGGGCGGCCCTCGGCACCGCGGGCTGCTGGGCTTTCTCCGCCCTGGCGTTCGACGTCGCCGCCCGCCGCCTGGGTGCCCTGGTTCTCAACCTGATCCGGCTGGTCCTCGCCTTCGGTTTTCTGTCGCTCCTCGCCTGGATCCTGCGGGGCCACCCCCTGCCTCTGGACGCCACGCCCGGCGCCTGGGCCTGGCTCTCCCTCTCGGGTCTGGTCGGCTTCGTCTTCGGCGACTTCTGCCTCTTCCGGGCCTTTCTGGCGATCGGCCCCCGGCTCTCGATGCTGATGCTTTCCCTGGCGCCGCCGCTGACCGCCATCATCGGCTGGCTGCTGCTGGGCGAGGTCCTCAGCGTTCGCAACCTCGTGGGGATGGTGCTCACGGTCACCGGCATCGCCTGGGCGGTGATGGAGCGCCGGCCGGCGGAGGAGAAGGCCGGCGTGCCGGCGCGCCGCGCCTTGATCTCCGGCGTCGTCTTTGGCTTCTGCGGTGCCCTCGGCCAGGCCGGAGGGCTGGTGTTGAGCAAGCTCGGGATGGGCGGCTACGACGCGGTGGCCGCCACCCAGGTGCGAGTGCTGGCGGGGATCGCCGGCTACGCCGCGCTGTTTCTCCTCTTCCACTGGTGGCCGCGGGTCCGGCCGGCGCTGCGTGACGGCCGGGCGCTGTCCTTCGCCGCCATCGGCGCCTTCCTCGGCCCCTGCGTCGGCGTTTCCCTCTCCCTCTACGCCGTCCACCGCACGCTGTCAGGAGTGGCCGCCAGCATCATGGCGCTCACTCCCATCCTTCTCATTCCCCTGGTCGTCCTGCTGCGCCGGGAGCGCGTCGGGATCGGCGGAGTGGCCGGCGCCGCCGTGGCGGTGGCGGGAGTGGCGCTGCTCTTTCTTTAGGGGAATTTGTCGGTTGACTTCTATGGCAACCTGACATAGAGTAGCCGGCAGTTCCGCTGTACCAGTCCCTTTTTTCGAAGGAGGATACGAGGTATGAGATCAAAGCCCTGGTGGTGGCTGATGGCTCTCGTCCTACTGACCGCGACGGCGGCCCCTGTTCTGGGTCAGCCGCAGTTTGCGGGGGCCGAGTTCCGGGTCAACGGCAATACCAATGCAATCCTGCACAATCCGGCGGTCGCTTTCAGCGGCAACGGCAACGCCATGGTGGTTTGGGAAGACGCTCAGGCCGGCCTGCGGGGCCGCGTCTACGCCAGCAACGGCAACGCGCTTTCCAACGAGCTCGCCCTGGTCGCCAATCAGAAGCTCCAGGGCCTGCCGGCGCACGGCATCGAGATCATCCGCAAGGACGCGGCCGTGGCCTTCCTTCCCAGCGGTGACCTCATCGTCGCCTGGACGGAGGAGAAGGACAACGTCAGCGTCGACATCCTCTTCGAGAGCCGCCAGGTGATCGATCGCAACGTCATGGCGCAGAAGTTCTCCGCCGCGGGCGCGCCGGTAGGCACTCCGACCCGCCTCAACGCCTCGGCCCAGGGTTACCAGAGCTTGCCCAAGATTCTCGTGCGCGGCGCGCTGGATCCCTTCGTGGTCTGGCAGACGGGCTCTGGCGTCTTCGGCCGCGCCTTCCGCCCGGAGAAGAGCAAGGCGGTGGGCTCCGAGGTGAGGATCAGCATGGGGCCCGGTGGCAATGCGGCGATCGCCGGCGACGCGGCGGGCAACTTCCTGGTCTCCTGGGAAGCGGCCGACCGGAGCTCGCAGGGCGTTTACGCCCGCCTGTTCGACAAGACGGCTTCACCGCGGGGCGGCGAGTTCCTCGTCAACTCCACGGTCGATGGACTGCAGCGGCGGCCGGCGGTGACGGCGGTGAAGAGCGGCGGTTGGTTCGTCGTCTGGCAGGGCGAGGGCGCCACAGCCAAGGACGCTCACGTCTTCGGTCAGTTCCTGGGTGGTGGCGGCTCCTTCATCGGACCGGAATTCCGCATCAGCCAGGGCGTGGGCCCGACCCAGATCTCGCCCGCGGTGGCCGAGGTTGCGGGTGGCAATTTCGTGGTTGCCTGGACCGACTGGAAGGATCCGTTCCCGATCGGCGTCTTCTCCGTCGAGCTCGACCGGCTCGGCAATGCTCTCGGCGCCGAGACAGAGGTCAACACCCGGCCGATTGGCTCGCAGGTGCGGACGGCGCTCGCGGCCTTTGGCTCGACCGTGATGATCCCCTGGGAAGGTTACACCGACAGCAATACGCATCCGGGAATCTCGGCCCGCCGGGCGACCTTCTAGAGACCTCCCCCTCGCCGGCGCGCCCGCTCTTTGCGGCTGCGCCGGTCGAGTCTCACCCCAACCCCGCCAGGAGTCCGGCGGGTTTTTTATTGCTTACAGCACCTTCGAATCGTGGTCCGCCCAAGTCAGGCCGGACATCACCTTGGGCAGGAACCGCGTCGATTTGGCGGGCAGCATTTTTCCGCCGGCGATGGCGGCGGCGAAGGCGGCGGGCTGCATGGGGGGAAGCCAGATGCCGGTGCCGAGATCTCCGGCGGCGACCTGGCTCCACAGCTCGCCGGCATCGGAACGATAGACCACGGTGCCGTCCGTGGAAGCCTCGGGCCGCAGGCCGAGGGCGGGGAGGATCGTCTCCTGGAAGATCTCCACCGCGAGCGAAGGGGAATCGAAGCGCCACACCTCCGGCTCGCGTCCCAGGACCCAGAGGCCCAAAGCCGGCTGCTCGGCCGCGGCTACGGCGGCGGCGAAAGCGTGCCCGGATCTCTTCCCATTTGGACCTGCAAAAGACTCCACAGAGGCCGCCAGGCCTGCCAGCTTTGCCGGGTCGATAGGCTCCTTGAACGCCCGGTGGATGGGATCGATCGTGAGGGCGGGGGAGTCGAGGCTGGTGACCACGGCGAGCTTGGCCGCGGCGGCGGTATCGGGAGCGGCGTGATGCGCCGTGGCGAAGCGCTGGCCCACCTTGTAGCGGTGATGGCCGTCGGCGATCGCCGACGGGACGTCCAGAACCTCGCGGTAGCGGCCGATGCGTTCGGGGTCGTCGACTCTGTAGAGCACGTGGTAGTGGCCGTCGGAGTCGCGGTGGCGGACTTGGGGCTGCCGGTCCCGCAGATCCTCGCGCAACAGGGCGTCGAGCCGGCCGGGGTCCTCCGAGAGCAGCAGGACGGGCTCGAGGTCCACGTGCATGGCTTCGAGCAGCGCCGTGCGGTCGGCCAGCGGCTTGTCCAGCGTCTGCTCGTGGGGGCGGATGACCGCCGGGTCCTCGTAGCGCACGAGACCGAGCACGCCCAGGCGCTCGCCGCCGCCCGCGAGCTCGATGACGTAGGGATAGATCGCGGGCCGCGGATCGCGGGCGATGACTCCCTCGCGCAGCCATTTGTGGTGCAGGGCCGCGGCGAAGCGGTAGGGATCGCCGCCCTCCGGGGCTACCGGCTTGCTGAGATGGGCGAAGTGGTGAGGCGACTGGGCGTGAAAACGGTCGCGCAGCGCGTCGTTGATCTGGTCATAGGGCGGAGCAACCAGCGCCCCGGCGTCGCCGGCATCCCCCGCTCCAAGCGTGTAGTGAATTCCCTCGAAAGCGTACAGGCGCATGCTGGTTCTCCCTGGCGGTCCAGCCCGGATCGGGCGCAGGCATTCTACCCCCAGAATCGTGTCTCCATAGAGAAGACCACCAGGTGCTATATTGAAGCGTCTCAAATCGCCAGAAGACTCTGTCGACGGAACTTGAGGATCATAAGACAGAAATGATTGTCTTGGTAAGCGACCTCCACCTGGCAGACAGCACTCAGCCAGTGACGATGGACGTGCCACGTTTCTTGCGCTGCTTGCGGGATGTGGTTGAGCGGGCTTCGCTCCAGGGAGTCCGGAGCCTTGTCCTCGTATTGTTGGGAGACGTATTCGAGATCCTCAAGTCCAAAATCTGGTTGACTACGGCGGCCCGGCCCTGGCAGGCCAGCTCAAAGGAACATTGCGATGTTGTGCGAACGATATTTGACTCTATTGTGATGGTAAATCAAGCCTTCTTTGAAGGCTTGGACTCCTTGAGCCGTTCTTATTCCTTCCTTCAGATCGTCTACGTGCCGGGCAATCACGACCGAGAGATGAACTCCTTGATGGGGGAGTCTTCTCGAAGGAGGTTTCAGGCACTGCTGCCCTTGGGTAGGACAGAC
>DATIOS010000116.1:0-4065 GCA_035472915.1 Thermoanaerobaculia bacterium | reverse complement strand
TGGCCGGTGCCGCTGCCTTTGCTTTCGTCCGCTGGGCGCCGCTTGGACGCCGCGCACGCGTACTCTTTGTCTTTGGCTACTTCCCGTTCTACGAGTACGCGGTGATCAGCCGCGCATACTCCACCGGAGCGCTGCTCGTCTGGCTGGCCTGCGTCGCGGCGCGCAGCCGCCGGCCGGCGCTCGCTCTCGGGGCGGTGCTCGGGCTGCTCTGCCAGACCACCGCCTATGGCTTCATCCTGGCCATCGCCATCGCCTGCGGATGGCTGCTCGACCGTTGGCTTCACCGCCGTGAGTTGGCGCCGCTGCCCCGGGCGGAGGTCGCCGGAGGCTTCCTGCTGGCGGTGGCCGGCGCCGTCGCCGGCATCGTTCAATTCATCCCGGAGCCCGGTACTCTCGGGCCCCCGTGGCTCTTCGCTTGGGATCCGGTGCACGCCCGCAAGGTGTTGATGGTGCCTTGGCGTGCCTTCGTTCCCCTGCCGCGGTTTGGTCTCAACTTCTGGAACACGAACGGGCTCGAC
Organism: Thermoanaerobaculia bacterium; assembly: GCA_035472915.1. Classification (GTDB taxonomy): domain Bacteria; phylum Acidobacteriota; class Thermoanaerobaculia; order Multivoradales; family UBA5704; genus DATARR01. Next base: position 3,547 of record DATIOS010000116.1, on the reverse strand, counting down.
GCCTGGCCCAACATCCAGGCGATGGCGGGGCTGCTGATGCTGGCGCTGGCAGCCGCTCTGCTTTGGCGTTCGAAGGTGGCCCTGGCGACCTTCGGCGTCGGTGCTGCAGGTCTTTTGGCTTTCAGCTATACGAAATACCTGGGCGTTATGCGGCACCAAGGCTCGATGTGGCTCCTCTTTGCGGCGGCTCTCTGGTTGGGCGGCGGCTTGGGTTTCCAGGAGGAGCGCCGATCGTGGCGCGTCCGGGTTCTCCTCGGCCTTTTGATCATCCACTGCGGCGCCGGCGCTTTCGCCAGTTGGATGGATCTTCGCCACCCCTTCTCGAATGGTGCCGCGACTGCGGAGCTGATCCGTAGCCAGGGGTTGGATCAGCATCCCTTGTTCGGTCATCGCGAGCCGCCGGCGTCAACCATCTCGCTCTTCCTCGGCCGGCCGCTGTACTCTCCGTCGCGAGGTATCTTCGTCACCCATCCGGATTACGGTCCCAAGCAGCGGGAGCTCAGCGTGCAGGAGGTACGCTGCGCCGCCAGGGATCTCGCCCGGCGAAGGGCCGAGGACATCGTGCTCGTCATGAATTGGGAGCTGCCGCCCTGGGAGGAGCTGGACCCGGCCGGCTCCACGGTTGGCGCGATTCAAGCCACGGAGGACTACCACCTCTACTGGCTGCGTTACAGCCGCCTGGCCTCAACGGCCCAGGCAGCGGGGTGTGAGACCACACCTTCGGGACAGTGACCGGTTCACCCGGGGTGATTACTTCCCCGCGCCGGTCCGCCGCCACCTCCGGACCTCGGCCATCAGCTGGTCGCGACGCTCGGGAGCGCGGGTTTGTGATCGTCCGACGAGACGTCCAATCGCCGCTGTGATCGTGTTGCCGATCTTCCAGCTTCGCGAATCCAGGATGGCGGAGAAGATGGCGTCGAGCTCGTCGAGCCAGGAATGGGCGTGATGAAGGTCGCGTTTCGTGGCCGGCAGGCTCTGGTAGGCGGCGAGCAGGTCCCGTGCTCCGGGAGAGAGGGGAGGGACCGGGTTGAGGTCGAGTGCGGTGCCATTGGCCAGCGCTGCCAGCAAATCAAGCTGAGGTGGAGTGAGATAACTACGCTCCGTGTCAGACTCGGCCGGATGGTGCACGAGGACTGGGTTCACCACGCCGCGGATCTCGTCCAAGGACGGAAGACGAAGGTGTAGGGGCACCGGGCAGTCGAGCCGCAAGAGGTGGCGATGAAGCCGGCGGAGGACTGCCTCGGGATCGGCCATCAGCTCCCGGTGGGAGATCAGCTCCCGCGGCAGGCCCTGGGTGGAGGCCAGGGCCTCCCGTGTGTACTGCTCCCAGAGTGCTATTCCGTAGGGGATCGGAATTCCGTCGCGCGCGGCCAGAGAGCGGGCGACCGGAAGCGGCTCGCGATAGATCAGAACGCAGAGCGGGTGCTCAAGGAGCTCGCGCCAAAAAGGAAAAAGTAGGCAGAGCCGCGGATCTTTGACGACCCAAGGGCCTTGGCGGTCGAGATCTCTGACGATCTCGCAGGCGCGTTCCCTGAAGCGTACGAGCGATCTCTTTCCCAAGCGGGAGAGGTCGAGATCGGCAATCTCGGACCAGCTCGCGTCGAGCGCGCGGAGGATCTCCTCGTCGACAGACCAGACGCCCCGATGCTCCCAATATCCTGCCAGATTGTGGTTGTCCGCGGGCGGAAAGTCATCTTCTCCTCCGGCCCAGAGCCCCAGCAGCCGAAGGAGTCCGGTGAGCGCGGAGGTTCCGGAACGGTGCATGCCGAGGACGACGACCTGGGCGCCCGGACCGACCGGCGGGGCCGGTCTCTCACGGATCGGTAGCGGTGCCAGCATGGATTGAGCTTTTACCAAAACGGCTGGCGGGAGTCTACAAACGTTCTATGCACCAATAGAAATTTGAATGGGGATTCGAGATGGGAATTCTATCCTATAGACTGGAGATTCCCATGTCGATTCACGCGCAGCGCTCCGTCGTAGTCATTGCCGACGTAGGCACCGAGCCCTACCACGTCGGCGACGAGGCGATGCTCGTGGCGAACCTCGAGATGCTGCGCCGGCACGACCCCGCTGTGCACGTCACCGTGATCGGGCGCGCCTCGGCTGCGATTCAAGAGGAGGAGGCCGCCGCGACCCTTGCGGCCGCCGGCGGGTTGTTCATCTCCGGTGGCGGCAATCTCTCTTCGTCTTGGCCTGGCCTGCTCCATCAGCGCCTCCTGTGGCTGCGCGAAGCACGGCGCCTTTGCCTGCCGATCGTCACCGGCGGCCAGACGATCGGCCCTGAGCTCACCGCGATCGAGCGATCGGCGCTGGCCGAGACTCTTGCCGAAGTGGAGCATTTTGGGGTTCGCGAGCTTCCTTCGGCGGCGCTGGCGCTGCAGATGGGGTTGCTTCCGGACCGTCTCCACTATCAAACCGACGATTCCTTCTTCCTGGCGGGGCGTCAGCCAAACGGGGCGGTGGCCTCTGCCTGCCCGGACGAACCATACCTGGCGATCACCTTGGATTCGGCCTTCGGCGCTGCAAGCGCCGCTGCGGGCCTGGGGAGCCTCGCAGCCCAGCTCGCCAGGATCGCGGGAGAGACCGGCTTGCACATTGTCTTCGTGCCGCACGTCGGGCCGCTCGGCAGCCTGGACGGCGAGGACGGCCGGGTAGGGAGCGCACTCGGCCAGCGGTTGAGGGCGAAAGGTGTCGAGTGCACGCTGCTGCCTGTGATGCCTCCGGAGGAGACCGTCTGGCTCACCCAGCAGGCGGCACTGGTCGTATCGTCCCGCTACCACCCGCTGGTGTTCGCGACGGCTGGCGCCGTGCCTTGCCTGGGCCTCTACCGCGACTCCTATACTCGCATCAAGCTTCAAGGCGCACTCGCTCACGTCGGACAGGAGGCTTGCTGTCTGCCGGCGACGGATGCCGAGGAAGGCGGGCTGGTAGGTGCCGTCCGCCGTCTTTGGGCTGGACGTGAAGAGGCCAGCGCGACGATGGTTCGAGCGCGGGCGCGGATCGCGTTTCACGAGGAGCGGCGGTGGGCTCGACTTCTGGCGCGGCTCGGTTGGCTGCCCGCATTCGAAGAGGAGTCCGGGCCGCTTGGCTGGCCGGCCGGTCAGCTGGCGGTGGCGGCTCTGGCTGCGCTGGCGCGGGAACGGGAAGCCAGGGAAGACGAAACAAAGCCCTGGCGGGCGGCCGTGAGTTATCTTGAGCGCTCTGTCGCGCTTGCCGGCCGGTCCAATCGGCCAGGGAAGCGAGAAACAGTGGAGGAGTGCACGGTGTTGACTGAGCAGCAGTGGAATGACTATGCCCGTGACGGATTCCTGCATCTCGGCAAGGTGCTGGAGCCGGTAGAGCTGGAGGCCTTGCGGCAGCGCGCGGACGATCTCGCGCTGGGCAAGGTGAGAAACCTGGACGTGCAGATGCAGCTCGACACCGGCGGCGTCTACGAGGAGCTGCCAGGAGCTGTCAGCAGCTTCGATCGCGGCACAATTCTTTACCGCAAGATCCAGGGCCTGGAGACCGACGAGCTTTTCTCAGGCCTGGTCCGAAACCCTCT
>DATIOS010000115.1:0-3241 GCA_035472915.1 Thermoanaerobaculia bacterium | reverse complement strand
ACATGCAGGAGAAGGCCTACGGCGAGACGCTCTTCCGGCAACTGGAGGGCGCGGTGAACGCCGCGGCACGCACGCTGCGCACCTTCGCCGCACCGCCGGGCCGCAAGGTTCTCCTGCTGCTGAACGGCGGTTGGCCGTATTCGATCCAGAGCTACATCCGCGGCGACGCGATGCCCTCTTCGTCGCGGGAGTTCAAGGACGGCGAGCAGCTCTTCCGGAACCTCACCAGCACGGCCAATCTGCTCGGCTACACCATCTACCCGATCGACGTTCCCGGTTTGCAGACCTCGGCCAACGACGCAAGCGACGCTGCTTCGGTCGGAAACTCCGCCGCGCTGCTACGCGAGCAGGAGATCAAGGGGACGCTCGACTTCGTGGCCAAGGAGACCGGCGGCAAGGCGCTAAAGAACTCCAACCGGACCTTGGGCCTTTCCGAGGCCGCCGCCGACACCCGGTCCTACTACTGGCTCGGGTTCTCCCCCGCCTGGGAGCACAACGACGCGCGCCACAAGGTGGACGTCACCGTCAACCTGCCGGGCTTCAAAGTGCGGTCACGGGAAAACTTCCTCGACTTCTCGAAGAAGACGGAGGTCACGATGATGGTGGAGAGCGCCCTCCTTTTCGGCAATCTCCCCGGCAACGCGGCCCTGCCCATCCGCATCGGCACGCCGGTGAAAACCAAGGGCGGAACGGAAATCCCCATCACTCTGGGCCTGCCGACCGACGTCGTGACGCTGGTGCAGGTGGGCAATAAGTACGCCGCCCACGCCGAGCTCCGCTTCGCCGCCTCGGACGACCAGGGCAATGGCTCGCTGATTCCCGTGATCCCGCTCGACATCGCGTCGGATCATCCAGCCAGGCCGGGCGCCTTCGTCAAATACGAGACCAAGATCACCCTCAAGGGGAAGGCGAACCGCCTCGTGGCCACCGTCTACGACCCGATCAGCGGCAAGCTCGCCACGGCAGAATCGGAGCTGACGATGCCGTAAGCGCGTGGACCTTTCGACAGCGAATCCACCCTCGCAAAAGGAGATTAGATGAAGAGTCTGTTCCTGCCCGCCGTTTTTCTGTCCTGCGTCCTGGCGCTCAGCTCGGGCTTCGCTTTGGCGCAGCAGAAAACGCCGCCCCGCTCCCAGGAGACGTCGGTGTTCGGCGAAACGGTCGAGGTGAGGGTGGTCAACGTCGAAGTGGTGGTCACCGACAAGAGCGGCAACCGGGTGAACGGCTTGCAACCCGGCGACTTCCGGCTGAAGGTGGACGGTAAAGAAGTGCCGGTCAGCTACTTCTCCGAAATCCTCGGCGGGCAGGCCGTAGCGCCTCCAGCCGCGCCAGGCGCAACCGCGGCGGCCTCCGCCGTGCCGGGGGTGGAGCCCGGCGGCGCCGTGGGCACCAGCTATCTGGTGTTCGTCGACGACTACTTCCCCACCGAGATCCGCCGCAACGAGGTGCTCAAATCGCTCAAGAACGACCTCGCCCGGCTGGGTCCGGAAGACCGGATGGCGATCGTCGCCTACGACGGCGGCCGTCTCGCCCTGGTCTCCAACTGGTCGCAGTCGCAGGCCGAGCTGGCCCGGGCTTTCGATCAGGCCATGGCCCGGCCGGCCCGCGGCCTCGACCGGATCGTCGAGCTCAGGCGATTCGGTAGCGATCAGGGCATCGCCAGCACCACGATCAGCACCAGCGCGCCCAATTTCCCTGACTCCGGCGGCATGCCCCTCGACCTCAATGCGCGCATGGGCAACACCGGCCTGAGCCCCCTGGAGAGCGAATACGGCAAAATGCTCTTCCGCCAAGAGGAAGGGGTGGTCAAGGCCGCGGCGCGGACCCTGCGGACCTTCGCTTCGCCGCCGGGGCGCAAGGTGATGGTCCTGCTGGATGGTGGTTGGCCCTACTCGATCCAGAGCTACATTCGCGGCGACGCGCCGATCGCCGCGTCGCGGGAGTACAAGGACGGCGAGGAGCTCATGCGCATCCTCACCAGCACGGCCAACCTGCTCGGTTATACCGTCTATCCCGTCGACGTTCCCGGTACTCCGGGGTCGGTCAACGAGGCGTCGAATTCTGGCCCGGTCGGGAGCAACGGCGCGTCATTCCGCGACCAGGAAATCAAGGGTACCCTCGAGTTCGTGGCGTTGGAGACCGGCGGCAAACCCCTGCGCAACGGCAACCGGATGGTGGCCCTCGCCGAGGTCACCGCCGATACCCGCTCCTACTATTGGCTCGGCTTCTCCCCCACCTGGGAGCACAACGACGTGCGACATAAAGTGGATGTCAGCGTCAACAAGCCGGGCCTTAAAGTGCGGTCGCGGGACAGCTTCCTCGACCTCTCGAAGAAATCAGAGGTTTCGATGATGGTCGAAAGCGCCCTGCTCTTCGGCAATCTCCCCGGCGGCCTCACCCTTCCCATGCGCGTCGGCACGCCGGCGAAAGCGAAAAACGGCACGGAGATCCCCATCACCCTGGGCCTGCCGGCGGACGTGGTGACGTTGATCCAGGTGGGCAACAAGTACGAAGCCCACGCCGAGCTCCGCTTCGCCGCCTCGGACAAGAACGGCAACGACTCGGAGCTTCCCGTGGTTCCGCTCAACATCTCGGCCGACCATCCGGCCAGGCCGGGCGGCTTTATCAAGTTCGAGACCAAGATCACCCTCAAGGGGACGGCCAACCACCTCGTGGCCACGGTCTACGATCCGGTCAGCGGAAAGCTCGCCACGGCGGAGGCGGATCTCACGATGCCGTGAGATCATTCGCCGCGTGAACGACGACAACCGCAAGCTGCGCTTCGGAGTGATCGGAGCCGGGGCCTTCGCCGCCGCCTGCCACGTCCCAGGCCTGCAGAGTCATCCCCGGGCCGAGGTGGTGGCGATCTGCGGACGCCGCCGCGAGGGAGCGCAGGCGCTCGCCGACCGCTTCGGTATCGAAACCGTCCACGACAACCCCGCGGAGCTCTGCGCGCGGGACGATCTGGACGGGATCTCGATCTGTACGCCCAACGCCGCCCATCGCGAGGAGGCCCTGCTCGCCTTCGGCCACGACAAGCATGTCTTTTGCGAGAAACCCTTGGGGCTTTCGGTCGCCGAGGCCGAAGAGATGGCCAGCGCCGCCGGGGCCAGCGGCCGGGTTCACCAGGTGGCTTTCACCTTCCGCTATCTTTACGGGGTTGAAGAGTTGCGCCGGCGGGTGGCGGCCGGCGACGTCGGCGAGCCCTACCTTTTCCGTGCCCATCACGAGTATTGGGACG